>CAMDPA010000001.1 GCA_945903565.1 Devosia equisanguinis
ACCCAGATCAGGTGGAAAATGCTCTAGTAAGCAGGAACCGTGGACTTATGGCACCCTGCCTGCGAAATCGCTAATGTTCAAGGAACGGTAATAGTCGACAGGTCACAAGAACCGCAAAACCTCACGGCGTGACGCAGGAGAAAGTTTGCCGCCCCCACCCATCACGCCGTCTCGAGATCGGCATACCAGAGCTTCATTCCCCGATCCCGATACGCGATCAAATTTTTGTGCTGCTCCATCCGCGTGCGCACCGCGCTCTCGAACAGCGGACACAAACAACTCGAGACGAACGCGAACATGGTCGCATCCGCGCCGAACGGCCCATCGCCCATCAGCCACGGCTTGTCACCCAGAAACGCCGCGAGCCCGTCGATAGCGCGCGCCGCCAACTGCGCGCGCTCGTCCGGAGAATGCCGGCCGAGCCCTTGAGCGCGCAGGTTGCCCTTCACCTGCCGCTTGACCATCGCGACGACGATCGGCCGTAGCGGCATGGGCACCTTGTCGAAGAACGTGCGCGGCCCCCGATCAAAGTTCGCCGAGTCGATCCATCGATCATGCACGACGATCCAGTACACATGATCCTCGAGCATCTTCTCGAACGCCCAGGCCACGCCCTTCTGCTCCGCCGTAAGCCCCTTGTCGAAGTCGATCCCGCGCGTCTTCTCCAGGTGAAACCGGATCAGGGTGCTATCGGCGACGATCGTCCCGCCGTCGTCGATGAACGGCAGCTTGCCCTTCGGCGCCTTGCCGAGGTTGCCCTCGACGCGGCGGTAGTCGAGCCCCGCGAGCTTCAACAGCACCTCCGTCTTGACGACGAACGGGCTCGGATCGGGCAACCCGAACGCGCGGCCAAATCCATGCAACGTGATCACGTCGGTCTCCTGTGGCAGAGCAGCGGCATCAAGCGAGTTTATAGGCCAAGACACGCGACGGCACACGCTAGCCAATGATTGCCTGCGATTATGCCTCGCCGGCGGCCACACAGCCATGCCATCCCGGGGCAAGCGGCATGTCGACGACAGGGTCTTGCCATAGCACCCAATGCACTCAACAATGCTCGCCAATCAGCGGCGAAAGTCTAGGCGTCGCCCGCTGGCACAAGAACGTTACATCGAGGGAGAGTGCGAATGACGAAGTTCACGGCGCGGGCAGTCCTGCTCGCCAGCGCGATGCTGGCCACCGGCGGTGCCGCGGCAGACCCCGTCGCGGACTTCTACAAGGGCAAGACCGTCACCATCCTTGTGCCGATCGGCCCCGGCGGCACGTACGATATGTACGGCCGGCTCGGCGCGGCGATCCTGGAAAAGCATCTCCCGGGCAAGCCGCAGGTCATCACGCAATTGATGACGGGCGCTGGCGGCGCACTCGCCACCAACTACATCGCCGCGCGTTCGGCCCAGGACGGCACGGCGCTGATCAGCTTGCACGGCAGCGCGCCGCAGAACCAGATGCTCGGCACCGCCGGCAACAACTACGACCTCAACAAGTTCCTGATGGTCGGTCAGTTCTCCCCGCTCAACTCATCGCTCACGGTGTGGCGCGCGACCACGCCCGGCCTGACGATCGAGGACGCCAAGAAGAAAGAAATCGTGCTCGGCTCGACGGGTGCGGGTTCCTACCAGTTCCAATTGCCGGTGCTGCTCAACGCGCTGATCGGCACCAAGTTCAAGGTCGTGACCGGCTATCGCGGCATCCCCGAGCAGAACATCGCCATCGAGCGCGGCGAGATCCATGGCCGCGGCGGCACCCTCGTAAGCTGGGCCGTCACCGAGGAACACTGGGTTCGCGAGAACAAGATCGCCCACCTCGTCCAGGTCGGCAACAAACGCGCGAAGGGCTTCGACGACGTACCGCTTGCAACCGAACTCGTCACCGATGCCAACCACAAACTGGCGCTGGATCTGATCTCGGCGGGTTCGCTGATGGGCCGGTCGCTCGCCGGCTCCCCCGGCATTCCCGCCGATCGCGCCAAGGCGCTGCGCGACGCGTTCGACAAGGGCATCAAGGACCCGGAAATCCTCGCCAAGGCGAAGGAGTGGAAGCTCGATCTCGAGCCCGCATCCGGCGCCGAGCTGGAGGCGATCGTGAAGCGCATCCTGGCGACGCCGAAGCCGGTGATCGATCTCGTCAAGAATGAAATCGAGGCCAAGCCCACGGACAAAAAGGGCTGAAGGCAACGTCGCGCACAGGAGACCAACGTGGCTGCGAACAAGATCCTCATCAAGGGCGGCCTCGTCTACGATCACGACGGCGACGTCCACAAACCCGTCGCCGCCGACATCTTGATCGAGGGCGACGCCATCGTGTCGGTCGGGCCATCCCTGCCCGCGCAACGCACACAGGGCGCGGAGGTGATCGACGCCCGCGACCACCTCGTCATTCCCGGCCTCATCAACGCGCACTACCACTCGCACGACACGCTGTGCCGCGGCATGTTCGAGGAGATGCCGCTCGAGTTCTGGCTGCTCTACACGCTGCCGATGGGCGCGTTCCGCAGCAAACAGGAGCTGCGCCTGCGCACCCTTGTCGGCGCGCTGGAGGCGATGCGCTGTGGCATCACCACGCTGCAGGACATGCTCGGCCTGATCCCGCTCACCGAGGACAACGTCGACATCGTACTCGACGCCTACGCCGAGATCGGCGAACGCGTCGTGTTCTCGCCGATGGTGTTCGACATCCCCGCCATCGCCATGATCCGCCACGCCGACGCGCTGCCGCCGGATAGCCAGGAGATGCTCGGCACGAAGGCGCTCGGTGCGCGCGAACAGATCGACTTCCTCGACCGGCAGATCAAGCGGCGCCCCGCCGCCGGCACCGCGCACTGGGCCTCCGCGCCGTTCGCGCCGCAACGTTGCACGCCGGAACTGCTCGAGATGTGCGCCGATATCGCCGAGCGGCGCGACCTTCCGGTTTACACCCACGTCTACGAAACGCGCGGGCAGGCGGTGATGGCGCGCGAGCTCTACGCCTCGCACGGCGGCTCGTTCATCAAGTACCTCGACCAATGCGGCCTGCTGAACCGCCGCCTCAACATCGCGCACTCCGTGTGGCTATCACGCGAGGAAATGGACCTGATGGCCGCCGCCGATGCCGGCGCGGTGCTCAACCACAACTCCAACCTCAAGCTGAAAAGCGGTATCGCGCCGATCCTCGACATGCGCGAAGCGGGTATGCGCGTCGGCCTGGGCTGCGACAACTGCTCGGGCAGCGACGTGCAGAACATGTTCCAGTCGATGAAGGCTTACTGCACGCTCGCCGCCGTCAGCGATCCCATGCCCGGCCCGCCCCTCGCGCACGAGGCGCTGCGCAACGCCACGCTCGGCAGCGCGCGCTCGGCCCTGCTCGACGACCGGCTCGGCGCAATCAAACCCGGCTACAAGGCCGATCTCGTGCTGCTCGATATGAAGGACACCGCCTATCTGCCCTACAACAGCGCCGCGCGCCAACTCGTCTACACCGAGACCGGCCGCGCCATCGACACCGTGATCATCGACGGCCGCATCGTCATCAAGGACCGCATCGTCAAGACCATCGACGAGGCAGCGCTGCGGGCGGAGGTCACCGATCTCATGAAGCACTTCGTCCCCGAGTACGAAGCGATGGTGAAAGCACGCGCGGTGGCGCTGCCCTACCTGATGGAAGCCCACAAGCGCGTATGGGCGACACCCCTCAAGATGCAGCGGTTTCTGGCCCGCACACGCTATGGCGATGGATGAAGGTTTTCGCGCGGTGCGATAGCCTTTGCGGGAGTCTTGCACCGGCGACGTCGCAACGGTGTAATACGCCCACGTGGGCTATTACACCCTACGAACCAACCTTCGCCTTGTGGTAGTCTCCTTCCCGGACAAAGCCGCCATCGGCAACGAAGGAGCCACGCTTGGCATCACCCTTGACACTCCTGCGCGAGGCGGCCCTGTCGCGGCGCAATCTGATTGCGTTCGCGCTGATCACCGCGGCGATCAACGGCATGGTCATCGCCAGCGTCGGCGCTTGGCTCGCGCAGACGTATGCCTCCCACCAGGCCCGCCGCACCTCCGTGCAGAACATCGCTGACCTCATCTATGAGCGCCGCGCACGCGGCGGCATGGTGGTATCGTCCCTGCGGCGCGGGGCGGAGCTGGAGGAGCTGCGCTTTCGCAAACGCGCCTACGACGAGGTGTTCGTCGAGTGGAACAAGCGCATTCAGAACAACGTGCTGCAGATCCGTGAGGTGATCGGCGTCGCCGAATCGACGATGCTCGAGCGGCAGATGCAGGAGTTGCTGGTTCCCGCCTTGGCGGAGATGGATGGCTGTCTGACGAGGGGATACGACGTGCGCCTCGCGGGC
Source organism: Devosia equisanguinis (assembly GCA_945903565.1). Classification (GTDB taxonomy): domain Bacteria; phylum Pseudomonadota; class Alphaproteobacteria; order Rhizobiales; family Hyphomicrobiaceae; genus CAMDPA01. Next base: position 4,328 of record CAMDPA010000001.1, read on the forward strand.
CAGGATCCTTTGCCGGTGATCGAAGGCTGCCGCTACGCGCTGCTGCATCAGTTCACGCTCGACTGCGCCGCAGGCTTCACCGACGAGCTCTACCGGCTGACGCGGCTTTCATTCTCGCCCTTCTCCAGCCAGTCGCGGCGTGAAACCGAAGCGTCGAGCCGGATCGTGCGCAACGCCTGCACCCGCTCGGCCGAGCTGACGGCGCCGCCCAAACCTGTCGCCCCCTCGCCCCCTCTGGCGCCCCCACCGGCGAGCCCCGCCGGCCAGCCCGCGAACGCGCCCGCGCCAGCCAAAGGCAACTGACCCCGTGCACCATCCCCGGCTCTCGGCCGCTTTCGGCGCCAACGCCGGTGCGATTGCCGCCATGCTGCTCGCCTGCGCGATGTTCGTGATCTCGGACAGTTGCGTGAAAATGATCGGCCGCGACCTGCCGCTTGGCGAGATCCTTCTGCTGCGCGGTTTCATCGCCGTGCCGTTCGTGTTGATCATGGCCCGGCGCGCCGGTGTGCTGGCGCAGTTCCCCCGCGTGGTGACGAACCCGCGCATCCAGCTGCGCACCGCGATGGAGATCGGCTCGACCATCCTGTTTCTTGCCGGGCTCATCCGCATGAGCTACGCCGATGCGATCACGATCCAGCAGTTCATTCCGCTCGCCGTGATGGCGGGCGCCGCGCTCTTCCTTGGCGAGCATATCGGCTGGCGGCGCTGGCTGGCAGCCGTCATCGGCCTCGTTGGCGTGCTGATCGTCGTGCAACCAGGCGCCGGCACGCTCAACTGGCCCGCGCTGATGATCCTCGGCAACGTCGCGTTCGTCGCCGGCCGCGATCTCGTCACCCGGCGTATCGGCGAGCACGTGCCGTCCGTGCTGCTCGTATTGATGTCGGTGACGTGCGTCGGCCTCGCCGGCTTCCTGCTGTTGCCGTTCGAAACGTGGCGCATTCCAACCGCGCGCGAACTGCTGTTTGTCAGTATCGCCGCGATCACCTCGATCGGTGGCTTCTACTGGGTGACGGAGGCGCTGCGCCGAGGCGAGGTCGGGGTCATCATCCCCTTCCGCTATTCGCTGATCCCCTATGGCGTCGTATCGGGCATGGTGCTGTTCGGCGAATGGCCCAAGTTGCATACGCTGATCGGCATCGCGATCGTGATGGGCGCGGGTCTCTACGCCGTGCATCGCGAGCGCATCCGGACGCAAGAAGCGAGGGCGGCGGCGTTGGAGCCAGCAGCGCAGTAGAGGCACCCTCGCTACTTCGCCCAAGGCCCCGCTTCGCTGAGCGTCTCCAGGAAGCGAACGAGATCGGCGACCTCGTCGCGGGAAAGGGATCGAGCGAGTTTGCTATGCCCGCGAATGGCATCGCGCAACGTCGCCGCCGATCCATCGTGCATATAGGGCGCGGTGCGCGCGACATTTCGCAGCGTTGGCACCCGGAAGCCGTGTTCGCCACTCAACGCATCCGCGCGCCAGTGAACCTCGCGCTTGGGATCGTCGTTGAACGGCCCGGCACGATTGAAGGGGCTCGCGAGAAATCCCGCGATGCTCTGAGCACGCCCCACCTTTGCGGCGGCTCCAACGGCACGAAACGAGCCGTCCGTGAACGCCGGCCCGGCATGACACGCGTTGCAGCCACCTTTGCCGATGAACAGGGCGAGCCCTCGCCTCGCCGCCGCGGGATAGCGCGCTGCCGCTTCATCGCCTGCCGCCAAGGCATCGCGAAACGCATCGAACGGTGTGCGCCCGCTGACGATCGTCTCTTGATAGGCGGCCAGCGCCTTGGCGGTATCGGCCAGAACGGCGCCGGCATCCGCCGTCGCGGCATCACGCCCGAACACAGCCGCATACCCGCCCGACAGCTCCGCATGCGAACCGATGTAGCGCTGCACATGCTGCGCGCTGCCCCCCATCTCGCCGGGATCCAGGATGGGCCGGATGCTCTGCATCCACAGACTGTCGCCGCCGCCGCTCCAGCCGAACCATCGGTTGAGACGCACATCGTACAGGCTCGGTGTGTTTGTCTTTCCCGGCTTTATGCCGATGCCGCGTGGACGCCCGTCGGCCCACGCCCGCTCAGGCCGATGACAACTCGAGCACGACACGTTCCCCGACGGCGACAACCGCGCATCAAAAAACAGCCGCCGCCCCAGTTCGATCGCGGCAGGTTGGCCCGAAACGCGGTTCGATGGATCAGGCCGCCAGGGCTGCGGCCACGGACCGTGCGTGAGGACCTGACGGACCTGGGCTTCGCCGAATGCAGGAGCTTGTGCAGTCGTATTCTGAGAATGAGCGCACGCGGCACTCGTCAAAACCATCACAACGAATGCGCGGTGCACGGGCCTCACTTGCGCTCGATCCCTGCCTCGTCACAACAAACGTTCGCTCGCCATTCGCTACGCGAGCGGGCTGCCGCCCACACCCGCCCGGGGAGACCCCGGCCCCCCTTCTTTCTATCCATAAAAAGACGGGTAGTCTGGCGGGTGCCCCGCCAGCGGGGTCTGGGGCTGGCCCCAGTCGCGTAGCGAATTGGACCGAAAACCGCCCGCAACCAATCCCCCTACTTCTTCATGATCACCTTCAGCCGTTCGACGATCGGTTCGGGCGTGGCGTACATCCGGTCGATCAGCTTTTGCATATCGGCGCCGTTGGTCGGGCTCGGCTCTTCCTTCATGAGCTTGAGCGACTCTGCGATCGTCTCCTTGTCGGCCAACGTCGCCGTGAAGGCAGCCCGCAACTCGGCCAACCGCTGCGGCGGCAAACCTGGCGGAGCAAAGAACGAGTTCGACAACGCCAGCGGCGCGAACATCAGGTCCATCATCTGCCGGTCCTCCGGCGACTTCGCGAGATCGGGCGCAAACGGCACGTCGGGGAATAGCGAGCTTTTCTCCGCGCCCATCTGCAGTATGACATGGATCTTCTTGTCGCGCAGCCAATCGGACTTCACGCCGTTGAGGCTCGACCAGCTCCAGCCGCAGCGGCCATGCGTCTCGCCGCGCTCGATCGCCATCGCGGTTTCCTGCGTGCCGAGATAGCCGGTGATCACCTTGAACTTGGTGCCCAGCGTCGCGTTGAGAACCACCGGGAAGGTGTCCGGCGTCGCGGCCGCGCCCGTGCCCGCGACGGTCATCTCGCGCGCCTGCACGTCCGCCAGCGTTGCAAAGCCCGAGGCGTGCCAGGAAACGCACAGGCTGAAGTCCTTGGCCCACGCGCCCAGCGAATTGATGTCGGTCATCTTGTAGGGGATCTTGCGGCCACCAACGAGCGGTTCGACCAGCGGTCCGGAGGGAACCACGGCGATGGTCGTGCCGTCCTTGGGCGCGGACGACGCTAAGAAATCGATCACGCGGATGCCGCCGGCGCCGGGCATCAACTGCGGCGTCACGGTCGGGTTGCCGGAGATGTGCCGGGTCGCGTTGCGAGCGAAGATGCGCGCGGCCGTGTCGAGCCCACCGCCCGCCGTGCCGCCAATCAGCAGGGTGATCGTCTTGCCCTTGAAGAAGCCCTCGCCCGAGCTGCTGGTCCCCTGCGCGGAAACAGCGGTGCCGAACCCGCACGCCAAGATCGCCGCAGCAGCCCCCATCGCCCGTCCGCTCAACCTCGTCATGCCATCCTCCCCAGAAGCTTTTGGGCCCTTTGGCCCTTTGCCATGCTCGTCTCGCATATCAGCTTGTCGTGCTTTCCCGCAATGCTCCAGGACCCGGCATCTCGTTCACCAACACCTACGCTGATCGCCAACACATCGCCGCAGCCACAATTCGCCATTGATCTTGTATGAGAACGCCAGATATATGTCGGCCTCCTTCCTGCAGCCGGTGGTCACGACAGCCCCGACGCGGCTAAAGCTTTCCATGGCGCCAATGGCATCGTGCTGCTGGCGCCGGCCGGGACAGCCTCTGCGAGAGCGGGCTATCCGATAGCGGGCGTGATGAAATTGGTAGACATGCCAGATTTAGGTTCTGGTGGCCAAAAGCCGTGGGGGTTCAAGTCCCTCCGTCCGCACCATTTTTACCGCCGCCGCCGGTTTGCCAGTAAGCTGGGTGACCGGAGGACTGACGAGACGGACTGACGACACAGACTAACGGAGTGGCGCCGCGCGGCTGCCACGAGACGACGGGTTCGCAAGCCGATTGGCGGATTGGGCCGATTGGCGGTCAAGTAGGTAGACAAGACTTCAAGGGTTGATGGTGCGATGCAGATCACGGAAACAAGCTCGGACGGACTGAAGCGGCAGTTGCGGGTGGTCATCCCCGCCACCGAGATCGGGCAGCGCTTCAAGGCGCGCCTCGATGAGGTCAAGGGCAGCGTGCAGCTCAAGGGCTTCCGCAAGGGCATGGTGCCCGAGGCGCACCTCAAGAAGCTGTTCGGCCGCTCGATGATGGCCGAGACGGTGCAGCAGATCGTCGATGAGTCGACGCGCAAGGCCTTGACCGACCGCAACGAGCGGCCCGCCGTTCAGCCCAAGATCGACCTTCCCGAGGATTCCGGCGAGATCGAGCGCGTGCTCGAAGGCAAGTCCGACCTCGCGTTCAACATGTCGTTCGAGGTGTTGCCCGCGATACAGCCGACCGACTACGCAACGCTGCAGCTCACCCGTCTAGTCGCCGACGTCGACGACGCCTCCATCGCCTCCGCGCTCGACACCATTGCCGCGCGCAATACCCGCTACGAACCCGAGGAAGGCCGCGCCGTCGGCGAAGGCGACCGCGTGACGTTCGATTTCGTCGGCTATGTCGACGGCGAGAAGCTCGACAGCGCGTCGGGCGAGGACATGGCGCTGGTCATCGGCGAAGGCCAGTTGATCCCCGGCTTCGAGGACGGCCTCAAGGGCACCAAGGCCACCGAGGACAAGACCATCGAGCTCAACTTCCCCGACGCCTACCAGGTCGAGAACCTGAAGGGGAAACCGGCCCGCTTCGAGTGCAAGATCAAAGAGGTCGCCAAGCCCGTCAAGCCGGACATCGACGACGCCTTCGCCCAGTCGCTCGGCGCGGAGAACCTCGAAAAGCTGCGTGAGATGGTGTCCAGCCAGATCAAGCGCGAATACGACCAGGTGTCGCGCCAGAAGCTGAAGCGCGGCCTGCTCGATCAGCTGGACAAGTCGCATTCCTTCGAACTACCGCCGTCGCTGGTCGACGCGGAGTTCAACTCGGTGTGGGAGCAGGTCACGCGCCAGCTCGAGTCCGCCAAGAAGACCTTCGCCGACGAGAACAAGACCGAGGAGCAGGCCCGCGCGGAGTACCGCACGATCGCGGAGCGCCGCGTGCGTCTTGGCCTGCTGATCGGCGACATCGGCGACAAGAACAAGATCGAGGTCACCCAGGACGAACTGCGCAACGCGCTGATCGCGCGTGCCCGCCAGTTCCAGGGCCAGGAAAAGCAGGTCTTCGAGTTCTACGAGAAGAACCCGCAGGCGCTGGCCGAGCTGCGCGCGCCGATCTTCGAGGACAAGGTCGTCGACTACGTGCTCGAGCTTGCCAAGCCAACCGAGCAGAAGGTCACGCGCGAAGAGCTACTGAAGCCCGAGGACGACGAGGCAGGTCTCCCAGACGCCAGCGGCTGAAGCGCGCAAAAGCGAACCGCCCCCAACAAGCTGCGGCTTCGGCAGCTTAGGCCATGGCGCGGGCATAACGGGCAGTGTAGGACGTGCGTTACACACGCAGGACCAAGCGGCCTCCTGGCCGCACCGGTCCTTAACGACTGCTGCCCTGCGACGGGCTTGAGGAGTGCTGACGGATGCGGGATCCGATCGAAACCTACATGGACCTCGTTCCCTACGTGATCGAGCAATCGACGCGCGGCGAACGGGGAATGGACATCTTTTCCAGGCTCTTGCGCGAACGCATCGTGTTCGTCACGGGCGGCGTGCACGACGGCATGGCCTCGATCGTGGTGGCGCAGTTGCTGCTGCTCGAATCGGAGAACCCCAAAAAGGAAATCTCCATGTACATCAACTCGCCCGGCGGGTTGGTGACCGCAGGCATGGCGATCTACGACACCATGCAGTTCGTGCGCTGCCCGATCGTCACGCTGTGCATCGGCCAGGCCGCCTCGATGGGCTCGTTGCTGCTGTGCGCCGGCGAGAAGGGCATGCGCAATGCCCTGCCGAACGCCCGCGTGATGGTGCATCAGCCTTCCGGCGGTTTCTCCGGCCAGGCCTCCGACATCCAGCGCCACGCCGAGGACATCGTGAAGATGAAGCGGCGCCTGAACGAGATCTACGTCAAGCACACCGGCCAGCCCTACGAACGCATCGAGAAGACCCTCGATCGCGATCACTTCATGACGGCTGAAGAAGCAAAGACGTTCGGTCTGATCGACACGGTTCGCGACAAGCGCGAGGAACACGAACTGATCGCTTCCACGCGCACCTGAAACACGGCAGGAACACATGATCAAGAACACCATGCCCACCCAGGCCGCGTTCTGGCCGAGCGTTATCGACAAGATCGGCGGCCGCGAGGCGACCTTCGATCTGCCCTCGCGCATGCTGATGGACCGCATCGTTTTTGTGATCGGCCCGGTCGAGGACGCCATGGCGTCGTCGATCTGCATGCAGTTGCTCTTTCTGGAGTCGCAAAACCCCAAGAAAGAGATTTCCATGTACATCAACTCGCCTGGCGGCGTGGTGACGGCAGGCATGGCGATCTACGACACGATGCAGTTCGTCAAATGCCCGATCGCGACATTGTGCATCGGACAGGCCGCATCGATGGGCTCGCTGCTGCTGTGCGCGGGCGAGAAGGGCATGCGATTCGCCCTGCCGAACGCCCGCATCATGGTGCACCAGCCCTCCGGCGGCTTCTCCGGCCAGGCCTCCGACATCGAGCGTCACGCCCTCGATATCCTGAAGATCAAGAAGCGCCTCAATGAGGTCTACGTCCACCACACCGGCCAGACCTACGACACGATCGAGAACACCCTCGACCGCGATCACTTCATGTCGGCCCAGGAGAGCCAGGCGTTCGGCCTGATCGATCGCGTGCTCGCCAAGCGCGAGGAGATCGAATCGGTGCTGCCCGCGCAGCCACCCGCTTGATCGAAACGTCATTCTAGAGGGCGGCACCTGGATCAGGTTTGCCGCCCTTTAACTATCCCAAACCATCGCTTGTGTTGCATCGGCTATGTAAATCTACGTGCAAGTAATCCGGGACTATACTCTATGCTACGTTGTCGCGCATAACCGCACCATTTCAACCCAGGGCAGTCCGCGCCGCACGCAATGCGCGAACCGGCGGCCTTCTCGTGACGGATTTGTCATAATAATTCGAGGGAACCGTTGCGTACAAGCAGCAATGCGGTGGAATGCCTCGAATGGTTTGGTCCGGCAGCCTTGATCCTGCCTGCAAGACCATGCTCAGATTGCGTAACGGATTCCGTTGTAGCATGTCAGTCATGGTGATCTCGGGCTTGATCCTGACGGATTGGCGTACCAACATCAGCCTAAGTCACTGCCGAGTCGGCCCAACGGTCGTCCCCGCGAAAAGCGAGAGAGAAGGGTGAGATAATCGCATGCCCCCACAGGAGAAGAACACCCTGTACTGCTCGTTCTGCGGCAAGAGCCAGCATGAGGTGCGCAAACTGATCGCCGGCCCGACCGTGTTCATCTGCGATGAATGCGTCGAGTTGTGCATGGACATCATCCGCGAGGAAAACAAGAACACCCTCGTCAAGTCGCGCGACGGCGTGCCCACTCCGATGGAGATCAAGGGCGTCCTCGACAGCTACGTGATCGGCCAGGACCACGCCAAGCGCGTGCTCGCGGTCGCCGTGCACAATCACTACAAACGGCTCAATCACGCCGCCAAGAACAACGACGTCGAGCTGGCGAAGTCGAACATCCTGCTGGTCGGCCCCACCGGCTGCGGCAAGACGCTGCTGGCCCAGACGCTGGCCCGCATCCTCGACGTGCCCTTTACCATGGCTGATGCCACGACACTGACCGAGGCCGGCTACGTCGGCGAGGACGTCGAGAACATCATCCTCAAGCTGCTGCAGAACGCCGACTACAATGTCGAGCGGGCGCAGCGCGGCATCGTCTATATCGACGAAGTCGACAAGATCAGCCGCAAGTCGGACAACCCCTCGATCACCCGTGACGTATCGGGCGAGGGCGTGCAGCAGGCCCTCCTCAAGATCATGGAAGGCACGGTTGCCAGCGTTCCCCCGCAAGGTGGCCGCAAGCATCCCCAGCAGGAGTTCCTGCAGGTCGACACGACCAACATCCTGTTCATCTGCGGCGGCGCATTTTCGGGTCTCGAGAAGATCATCTCGCGGCGCGGCAAGGGCTCCTCGATCGGCTTTGGCGCCAACGTCGTCGGCCCGGATGAGCGCCGCATGGGCCAGATTCTGCGCGAAGTGGAGCCGGACGATTTGCTCCGCTTCGGCCTGATCCCCGAGTTCATCGGCCGCCTGCCCGTAATCGCCACGCTCGAGGACCTCGACGAGACCGCACTCGTCCAGATCCTGACGGAGCCCAAGAACGCGCTGGTCAAGCAGTACCAGCGCCTGTTCGAGATGGAGGACGTCAAGCTCACCATCACGGTCGAGGCGCTGAAGGCGATCTCGCGCAAGGCCATCGAACGCAAAACCGGCGCGCGTGGTCTGCGCTCGATCCTGGAATCGATCCTGCTCGAGATGATGTTCGAGCTGCCCGGCCTCAAAGGCGTCGAGGAGATCGTGATCGGCCCCGAGGTTGTTGAGGGTGGTGCAAAGGCACTGCGCATCTACTCCGACCGCGCCGAGGAGAAAGGCTCTTCGACGGCCTCCTGAAGCTGGCCCATACCGCGCGTCGATCCGGCGCGCGGCGGCGGCCAGTTGCGCCAGCGCATGGCACATATGCACGTTTTCCATAGATGAACCGGATGGGGTGCAAACCAATAGCCCTCCGGCGTATGATCCAACAAAGTCGCGATCTTGGAGCAGGCGTCCGCAATCCCCATATGGAATTGTCCGGTGTCTGAATTCAGAGCCGATCCAGAGCTGGCCGTCAGGCGGTTCTGACCGAGTAGAGATCTGGCGGCCAAGCCGGGAGCCGCTGGGTACTTGGGTCTAGCCTCCGCCGCAATCGTCGGGGAGCGCTGGTCGATCGAACGTCAATAGGTCGGGAACCGCCGCCGTCTGGCGTGCTGCGGCTCCTACTTCGGCAAGAGACGGTGAGGATGACCATGCAAAGCAAAGACAAGACCGGCGGCAAGGAGTTGTTTCCCGTTCTGCCGCTGCGCGACATCGTCGTCTTCCCACACATGATCGTGCCGCTGTTCGTCGGCCGCGAGCGCTCGATCAGCGCGCTCGAAGAAGTCATGCGCACCGACAAGCACATCCTGCTCGCCGCCCAGAAAAATGCCGGCGACGACGATCCGGCTGCGGACGCCATCTACGAGATGGGCACGCTCGCCTCCGTGTTGCAGCTCCTCAAGTTGCCCGATGGCACGGTAAAGGTGCTGGTCGAGGGCACCCAGCGCGCGCGCATTCAGCGCTACACTGATAATGCCGACTACTACGAGGCCGAGGTCGAGCGCGTGGCCGAAGCCGTCGGCTCGAAGGACGAGATCGAGGCGCTGTCGCGCTCGGCGGTCTCGCAGTTCGAATCCTACGTGAAGCTCAACAAGAAGATTTCGCCCGAAGTGCTGGGCACCCTCGGCACGATCGACGACTACTCCAAGCTCGCCGATACCATCGCCTCCCATCTCGCGATCAAGATCTCCGAGAAGCAGGAACTGCTCGAGGTCACCAAGATCTCGGAGCGGCTGGAGCGCGTCTATGCGCTGATGGAGTCCGAGATCTCGGTACTGCAGGTCGAGAAGAAGATCCGCAGCCGCGTCAAGCGCCAGATGGAGAAGACGCAGCGCGAGTACTATCTCAACGAGCAGATGAAGGCGATCCAGAAGGAGCTGGGCGACGGCGACGAGCGCGACGACGTGGCCGAGTTCGAAGAGAAGATCGAGAACACCAAGCTCTCCAAGGAAGCCCGCGACAAGGCGCTCGCCGAGCTCAAGAAGCTGCGGCAGATGAGCCCGATGTCGGCCGAAGCCACGGTCGTGCGCAACTACCTCGACTGGTTGCTGTCGATCCCGTGGGGCGTGCGCGGCAAGGTCAAGAAGGACCTCAAGGAAGCGCAGGACATCCTCGACAAGGAGCACTACGGCCTCGAGAAGGTCAAGGAGCGCATCGTCGAGTATCTCGCGGTGCAGAACCGGACCAACAAGCTCAAGGGCCCCATCCTGTGCCTCGTCGGGCCCCCCGGCGTCGGCAAGACCTCGCTCGGCAAGTCGATCGCCAACGCGACCGGCCGCGAGTTCGTGCGCATGTCGCTCGGCGGCGTGCGTGACGAGGCGGAGATCCGCGGTCACCGGCGCACCTACATCGGCTCGATGCCCGGCAAGGTCATCCAGTCCATGCGCAAGGCCAAGCGCACCAACCCGCTGTTCCTGCTCGACGAGATCGACAAGATGGGATCGGACTTCCGCGGCGACCCCGCTGCGGCCCTGCTCGAAGTGCTCGATCCCGAGCAGAACGGCACGTTCAACGACCATTACCTGGAGGTCGACTACGACCTTTCCAACGTGATGTTCGTGACCACGGCCAACACGCTGAACATCCCGCCGGCCCTGATGGACCGCATGGAGATCATCCGCCTCGCCGGTTACACCGAAACCGAGAAGCTTGAAATCGCCAAGCGCCACCTCATTCCGAGCGTGGCGACGGGCCATGGCCTGGCCGAGACCGAGTGGAGCATCGACGATGCCGCGCTCAAGGAAGTGATCCGCCGCTACACCCGCGAAGCCGGCGTACGCTCGCTCGAGCGCGAGATCTCCAAGCTCGCCCGCAAGGCGGTCAAGGATATCGTGGCCGAGAACAAGACGACGGTGGCCTTCACCAGGACCAACCTGGAAGACTACCTCGGCGTGCCGAAGTATCGCTACGGCGAGGCGGAGGCCGAGGACCAGGTCGGCGTCGTCACGGGTCTGGCTTGGACCGAGGTTGGCGGCGAAATCCTGACCATCGAAGGCGTGATGATGCCCGGCAAGGGCAAGATGTCCGTCACCGGCAACCTGCGCGACGTGATGAAAGAATCGATCCAGGCCGCCAACGCCTATGTGCGTTCGCGCTCGGTCGACTTCGGCATCCCCGCCTCGATGTTCGAAAAGAAGGACATCCACGTCCACGTCCCCGAGGGCGCCACACCCAAGGACGGCCCGTCCGCAGGTGTCGCGATGGTCACGGCGATCGTCTCTGTACTGACCGGTATTCCCGTCCGCAAGGATGTCGCCATGACCGGCGAGATTACGTTGCGCGGCCGTGTACTGCCGATCGGCGGCCTCAAGGAAAAGCTGCTGGCCGCACTGCGCGCCGGCATCCGTACCGTGCTGATCCCCGAGGAGAACGTGAAGGATCTCGCCGACATCTCAGCCGAGGTGAAGGCCGCGCTCCAGATCATCCCGGTCAATCGCGCCGACGACGTTCTGAAGAACGCCCTGGTGCGGATGCCCGATGCGATCGCCTGGGAAGTCGAAGCTCCCGCCGCAGCGGCTGTTCCCGCGACCGATGACAAGGGCGCCCCCCGCGTCGTCGCGCACTGACAAGCCACGGTACTGGCCTACGGCACTGATTTACCCCACACACGAGACCCCGGCCCGCATCCGCAGGCCGGGGTTTTTCGCACGTGCGGCATAAAGCGTCCGTTTCCCCCGGTTTCTTCCCGTGTTTACGGGCTTTTTGGCCGGTTTTCCGCTTGACGCACACGCAGCAAACGGGTTGTTTGTGACGCTCTGTTGCACCTGCAGCAGTTCGCACGAGCGTGTCCACTGCCGATCCCCTCGAAGACCGCCGTAGCCGAGCGCGAGCTCGCGCCGTTTCACGACCAAGGAGAAGGACGAAAGCCATGAGCAAACAGGATTTGATCGACGCCGTCGCCACCAGCACCGAGCTGACCAAGGAGAAGGCTGGCGCGGCCGTCAATGCCATGATCGGCTACATCGAGGCGACATTGGCAAAGGGCGAGGAAGTCTCGATTCCTCCGCTCGGCAAGTTCAAGATCACCGCGCGCAAGGCCCGCGACGGCCGCAACCCCACAACGGGCGCGACCATCAAGATCCCCGCTTCCAACGTGCCGAAGTTCCAGCCGTCCAAGACGCTCAAGGACGCGGTGAACAAGTAGATGCGCATTTTCAGAACACAACGAGCGGCGTCCCGGGAGATCGGGGCGCCGTTTGCTTGTTGGGGTGCGCAACGCGTTGTTGCAGATCGGCGCGCCGAAGGGTAAACCGGCGTTCGTGGGTGGTTAGCTCAGCGGTAGAGCGCCTCGTTTACACCGAGGATGTCGGGGGTTCGAAACCCTCACCGCCCACCATATCGCCCTGCGGGCGATTGCGAGAGGCTTCGCCCCTCGCGCTCCCTGACCAGGGGCTTGCCCCTGGACCCGCCACTATCACCGCTCCTTGACGGCAGCCTGCCCGGCGCGCTTGCGCATCAGGTTCACGAACCGCGTGAAAAGGTAGTGGCTGTCCTGCGGACCGGGCGATGCCTCCGGGTGATACTGCACCGAGAACACCGGCTTGCCGTCGAGTTTCAGGCCGCAATTGGTGTCGTCGAACAGCGAGACGTGCGTCTCCTTCACACCGGCCGGCAGGCTGTCGCGATCCACCGTAAAGCCGTGATTCATCGAGGTGATCTCGACCTTACCCGTGGTGTGATCCTTGACCGGATGGTTCGCGCCGTGATGGCCCTGATGCATCTTGCGCGTACGCCCGCCCAGCGCCAGCGCCAGCATCTGATGGCCCAGGCAGATACCGAACACCGGCAGGCCCGTGGCAACGAGCTTCTTGATCTCGGGCACCGCGTATTTTCCGGTCGCCGCGGGATCGCCCGGACCATTCGACAGGAACACGCCGTCGGGCTTGCGGCCGAGCACGTCCTCCGCTGTCGCCGTCGCGGGCACCACCGTCACGCGGCAGCCGGCACTCGCCAGACACCGCAGAATATTGCGCTTCAGGCCGTAATCGAGCGCGACGACATGGAACGGCGCGGCTTCGTTGCGCGCATAGCCTTTGTCCCACACCCAGCGCATCTCGTCCCACGTATAGCTCTGCCCGCAGGTTACTTCCGGCACGAGATCCATGCCGTCGAGCCCCGGCCACGCCTTCGCCTCGGCCTTGAGCTTCGCCAGATCGAATTTGCCGTCGGGCGCATGCGCGATCACGCCGTTGGGCATGCCCTTCTCGCGGATCAGCACCGTCAGCGCGCGCGTATCGATGCCACCGATCCCGATGATGCCGCGGGCTTTCAACCAGGCATCGAAGTGCTTGATATCGCGATAGTTCGAGGGGTCGGTTACGCCCGCACGCAGCACACAGCCGCGCACGCCCGCGCGCGCCACGAGGTTCGAGGTTTCCGAGTCTTCCGTATTGGTCCCGACGTTGCCGACGTGGGGGAACGTGAAAGTGATGATCTGGCCGGCGTAGGACGGATCCGTCAGGATCTCCTGATAGCCTGTTATCGCCGTGTTGAAGCACACTTCGCCCACCGCCGAACCGGTCGCGCCCAGGCCGTCGCCCTCGATCACGGTGCCATTGGCGAGCACCAGGCGGGCCGTGCGCGGTGTCTCGCCCCATGCGGGGGGGGCGGGTCGGCTGGAAATGATCGTGCTCATGCGTTCTCCGCGAGGGCCCGGCGGCGCGGAAGGCCGCGCGGAGCGCTATCTATATGATTTGCCGGGAACCTAAGCCCCACCCCCTCCCCCGTCAACAAAGCCCGCCGTCGCAGGGGATCTGGGGACCGCCACCGCCCCCGCCTTGCTCTGGTCCAGCCCCCGGCCTACATCTGCCCCACACAGTAACCGGAGAGCGAACATGCTGCGCGACGCCATTTCTGACGCCATGAAGGTCGCCATGAAGTCCGGCCAGAAGGAACGGCTCGGCACGATCCGCTTGATGCTGTCCGCGCTCAAGGACCGCGAGCTCGGCATCGGCGGCGCCGCCCCCACAGGGACCACGACCGATCAGGACGTCGTCCAGGTCCTGCAGAAGATGGTCAAGCAGCGCCGCGATTCGATCGCCACCTACGTGCAAGGCGCCCGCCAGGACCTCGCCGACAAGGAAGCCGCCGAGATCACCGTGATCGAGGAGTTCCTGCCCAAGATGATGGACGAGGCCGCCACCCGCGCCGCCATCGCCGCCCTGATCGCCGAAGTCGCCGCGGCCGGGCCCAAGGACATGGGCAAAGTGATGGGGCCCCTCAAGACCCGCTTCGCCGGCCAGATGGACATGGGCCGCGCCAGCGCCCTGGTGAAGGAGATGCTGGTGTAAACGCGTAGGGCGGAATAGGCCTTTGGGCCGTATTCCGCCGGCAACGGTGCAACGGCGCGATACGCCAAAGTTGGCTATTGCGCCCTACGACCTCGTCCCGATCCCCGGCATGATCTCCGCCGCGAACCGGCGCAGACTTTGCCGCACCTGCAGCCCGCCGTTGAGCAGCACGTAGCGCACGCCGACCGCCTGCAACGCCTCAAGCTCGGCGACGATGCGATCCGGCGTGCCGTATAGCGCATTCGCTTCCGTCCCGCCGGGCGTGTCGGCATAGGCGGTGATGTGCGACCGGTTGGAACCATCCGGCGATCGCGACACCGCAACCATCCGCGCATGAACCTGCGCCTGCCGCTCCAACGCGGCAGCCGCTTCGGCCGCATTGTCGGCGACATAGAAATTGCGCGCCACCGCCACCTGCATCGGATCGAACGTGCCGCCGCGCGCCTCCACCGCCGACCTGTACGATGCCAGCCGCGCACCGATCGTCGCGGTATCGGCGAACTGATCGAGCAAGAGATTGCACCTGAGCGCGGCTACCTTGCGGATCGATTCGTCCTTGCCCGCCGCAATCCACACGGGGGGATGCGGACGTTGCGAGGTCGGCGGTTCGACGATGATGTCCTTGTACTGCCAGAACCGGCCGGCGAGCGAAAACCGCTCGTCCGATGTCCAGGCTTTCCGGATCACGCCCAGCGCCTCGTCAAAGCGCGCTTCCGCTTCCGCCACCGGCATGCAGAAGCCGTCGAACTCGGTGTGCCGGTAGCCCCGGCCGATACCGAAATCGAGCCGCCCGCCCGACAGCAAATCCACGGTCGCGGCCTGCTCGGCCAACATGACGGGGTTGTGCCACGGCAGCACGATCACCGCCGTGCCGATTCGCAGGGTGCTGGTGCGGGCGGCAAGCCAGCCCTGCACATCGAGCGAGGCCGAGACCTGGCCCATGCCGCTGAAATGGTGCTCGACCAGGAAGCTCGAATAGAGCCCGAGCGCCTCGGCCTCTATGTTGGTCTCAACATAGTCGTGCAGTCCGCGCGCCGCCTCAGCGCCCGATACGCCGCGCCGCGCCGCCGCGCTGCCGAACAAGCCGAATCGCATAGTGTGCTCCGTGCCCGGCCTCGGCCTACCTAACCTTTATCGCGTCAGCCAGGCCAGCACACCGACGGCGACGGCAATCGCAGCCATCCAGCGCCAGGACGTATCGCGCTCCAGTTCCGTGTTGTCCGGATGATGCCGATCGTCTTCCACAAGGCCCCCTAATTCATCCGCGAGCGGATGCACGATGCCATTCATATCGCCCCCACACGCCGATTATAGCGCGGTGACGCTACCCCACGAATCAGACTGTGGATAGCGGGCATCGACGCACTGTTTCCCCATCGATGCCCACCGGCCCCCGCCGAATCGGCGCATAGTCCGCCCATGAAGTTTCCACCCAACCTCCTCGACGACATCCGCGCCCGGCTATCGGTCAGCCAGGTCGTCTCACGCAAGGTCGCCTTGAAGCGCTCCGGGCGTGAGTTCCGGGGTTTGTCGCCGTTCAAGGTGGAGAAATCCCCGTCGTTTTTCGTCAACGACCAGAAGGGCTTTTATCACTGCTTCGCGTCCGGCGAGCATGGTGACATCTTCAAGTTCGTGATGGAGACGGAGGGGTTGTCGTTCCCAGAGGCGGTCGAGCAGTTGGCAGCTGAAGCGGGCGTTCCCATGCCCAAGCCGGACGCGCACGAAGCCAAGCGCGAGGACGAACGCACCCGCCTGCAGGGACTTCTGGAAGCCTCCGCCCGCCATTTCGAGGACAACCTCAAAGGCGCCGGTGGCGCCGAAGCGCGCCGCTACATCAACGGCCGCGGATTGGCGCAGGAGACCATCCGCCGTTTCCGCATCGGCTACGCGTTGCCGGGTCGCCATGTCCTGCAGGAGCATCTCGCCAAGCTCGGCTACACCGTCGAGGAGATGATCCTGTCGGGCATGCTGATCGGCGGCGAGGATATCAAGCAGCCCTACGACCGCTTCCGCCATCGCGTGATGTTCCCGATCACCGACCTCAAGGACCGCGCGATCGCGTTCGGCGGCCGCGCGCTGGAGAAGGACGAGCGCGCCAAGTACCTCAACTCGCCGGAGACGCCGCTGTTTCACAAGGGCGCGATCCTGTTCAACGCCGCCAAGGCGCGCCCCATCGCGCATGAACGCGAGCGCCTGATCATCGTCGAAGGCTACATGGACGTCGTTTCGCTGACGGCCGCTGGTTTCGGCGAAAGCGTCGCCCCGCTGGGCACGGCATTGACCGAAGATCAGATGAAGCTCGTCTGGCGCCTCGTGCCCGAGCCGATCCTGTGTTTTGACGGTGACAGCGCCGGCAAGAAAGCCGCACATCGCGCCATCGATACGATCCTGCCCCACCTGAAACCCGGTTTCAGCGCCGGCTTCGCTTTCCTGCCCGATGGCATGGATCCCGACGACCTCTGCCGCCAGGAAGGGCCCGACGCCATGCAGGCGGTGCTCGCCAAGGCTCAGCCGCTTGCCGAGGTGTTGTGGGACCGCGAATTCGCCTCGGGCGACTGGTCGACGCCGGAACGCCGCGCCCGCTTGCAGCAGCAGGTGACCCAGCTCGTCGATCGCATCGGCGATCCCTCGGTTCGCACCCACTATGCCAGCGCGATGCGCGAGCGGCTGGCGGCGGCGTGGGCGCCCGCTTATCGGCAAGGAGGGCATCGGCAAGGCCAGGATTCGTTCGACCAACGCGCCGGCGGTGCTTCGCCATCTGGACGCACCGTTCACGCCGCCGCCCGCGATGCCTACCGCATCCCCGGCCAGGCCAAGCCGTTCCAGCGCAATGCGGCCCCACGCAGCCCCGGTGGCGGCAAGGGCAACTGGAACAATCAGCCCCCACCGCCCGCGATCGCCAGCGCCAGTCTGCGCCGCAGCGGCATGGTGGATGCCGATTCCGGACACCCCTCGCACCGCGAGGCCTTGATCATGCTGGCGTTGCTCAACCACCCCTGGTTGATCGAATCCGATCTCGAGCGCGTGGCGGCCATCGAATTCACCTCCGGCGCCCTGAACCGGCTACGCGATGCACTGCTTACGATGGCATCCGGCGATATTTCCCTTGACAGAGCGCACGTGCGATCCCAACTGGACAGCTTGGGCTTGTCGAAAGTTGTAGATCTCGTCGAGCGGGCGATCACGCACAAATGCGATCGGTTCGCGGAGCCGGATGCTGACGCAGTCGAGGCGGAGACAGGCTGGCGCCACTCCCTCGGTCTGCACGAGCAGCATTCCATGCTTCGCAAGGCCTTAGCGGCTGCCGAGCGCGATTTGAATGCGGAGGGCAGCGAAGATGCCTGGGCCCGTATCATCGAGATCAAGCAGCAATTGGCACGCTCGGAGGACCTGAAACTACCGTCCGGCGGTTGATCGGCCTGGGACCAGTGCAGAACAAGGCTTATGCCTCTGCCGCCCTGAGCGCTGTGCATCAACATTCGGCGTATTCGTTGTGTCGTGCCTGCAACATCATACGCGTAAGCCAACCACTACAGGACATCAGGCAAACCGACCGAGGCTCCGCCGGAATGACGACCGCCGCTGGCACACTCCCGCTCCCCCCGCGCATCACGGCCTTTGGCCCGCGCGGCTGGGTGAAGATCGAGGGCGTGCAGCGGATGGTTTTTCGGCAGCCAAGGCATGAATGTTGCACCCACGACACTATATAAGAAACAATCGACATCATGGCCTTTCAGGCCGCGACCAGAACGGAGCACCGCTTTGGCAAGCCCATCCCCGCGTACAACCACCCGTCCCTCTTCCAAAGCAACCCCGCCGGACAAGACCGACGAGGCCGGCGGCGCCGCGACCGAAGCGCCGGAGCGCGACGGCCCGCTACTCGACCTGTCGGACCAGGCCGTCAAGAAGCTGATCAAGACCGGCAAGGCGCGCGGCTACGTCACGTTCGACGAGCTCAACGCCGTGCTGCCGGCCGAGGAATCGACGTCCGAGAAGATCGAAGACATCATGGCGATGTTCTCCGAGCTCGGCGTCAACGTCGTCGAGCAGGAGGAGGAGGACGACGCCGCCGACATGCCCGATGAACCCGCCGCCGCGGACGAGGAGGAAAGCCGCGCGCTGGCGCCGCAGGCCGCCGTCCCCGCGCGTGCCGAGACCAAGCCCGAGCCGAGCGAGCGCACCGACGATCCCGTCCGCATGTACTTGCGCGAGATGGGCTCGGTCGAGTTGCTCTCGCGCGAGGGCGAAATCGCCATCGCCAAGCGCATCGAGGCCGGCCACGAGGCGATGATCGCCGGCCTATGCGAGAGCCCGCTGACCTTCCAGGCCATCATCATCTGGCGCGACGAGCTCAACGAAGGCAAGGTTCTGCTTCGCGACATTATCGATCTCGAGGCGACTTACGCCGGCCCCGAGGCGAAGGCCGTACCTGCCGTCGTGATGCCGGCCGAGCCGATCCAGCCCCACGTGCCGCCGCAGCGCGCCGCCCCGCGCGACGCCGAGGACGGCGAGGAAGCCGCCCCGCCTGAAGGCGAAGGCGACGATGAGGACGATTTCGACAACGCGCTGTCGCTCGCCGCGATGGAAGCAGAACTCAAGCCGAAGGTGCTCGAGACGTTCGACAACATCGCGTCGAACTACAAGAAGCTGCGCAAGCAGCAGGACAAGCGGTTGGAGACCCAGGTGGCGGGCGAGCAGAACTCGCGCCAGCACCAGAAGGCCTACGACAAGCTGCGCGACAAGATCATCGCCGACGTCAAGAGCCTGTCGCTCAACAACAACCGTATCGAAAGCCTGGTCGAGCAGATCTACGCCATCAACAAGCGCCTGATCGGCTTCGAAGGCCGCCTGATGCGTCTTGCCGACGGCTACGGCGTGGCGCGCTCCGCGTTCATCGAGGAGTACTACGGCAACGAGCTCGACCAGACCTGGCTCGACCGCATGTCGACCAAGGGAAAGACCTGGATCCAGCTGCTCAAGCACGAGCGGCCGCAGATGGAGGTGATCCGCGCCGACATCCACGAACTCGCGACCGAAACCGGCCTCGAAATTCCCGAGTTCCGCCGCATCGTCCGCCACGTGCAGAAGGGCGAGCGCGAGGCCCGTCAGGCGAAGAAGGAGATGGTCGAAGCCAACCTCCGTCTCGTCATCTCGATCGCCAAGAAGTACACCAACCGCGGCCTGCAGTTCCTCGATCTCATCCAGGAAGGCAACATCGGCCTGATGAAAGCGGTCGACAAGTTCGAGTACCGCCGCGGCTACAAGTTCTCGACCTACGCGACGTGGTGGATCCGGCAGGCCATCACCCGCTCGATCGCGGACCAGGCGCGCACCATCCGCATTCCCGTGCACATGATCGAGACGATCAACAAGATCGTGCGCACGAGCCGGCAGATGCTGCACGAGATCGGCCGAGAGCCGACGCCGGAGGAGCTCTCCGAGAAGCTCGCCATGCCGCTCGAGAAGGTGCGCAAGGTGCTCAAGATCGCCAAGGAGCCGATCTCCTTGGAAACGCCGATCGGTGAGGAAGACGACTCGAACCTCGGCGACTTCATCGAGGACCGTAACGCGGTGCTGCCGATCGACGCCGCGATCCAGTCCAACCTGCGCGAAACGACAACCCGCGTGCTGGCGTCACTGACGCCGCGCGAGGAGCGCGTCCTGCGCATGCGCTTCGGCATCGGCATGAACACCGACCACACCCTGGAAGAAGTCGGCCAACAGTTCAGCGTCACCCGCGAACGCATCCGCCAGATCGAAGCCAAGGCGCTGCGGAAATTGAAGCATCCGAGCCGGTCACGGAAGCTGCGGAGCTTCTTGGATAATTGATCGGAAATGAATGGCGATGCCGACGATCTCCCTATTCTACGGCATCGCCATTCGAATGTACGTTCGGGATCACGCACCACCACATTTCCATGCGGTCTATGCGGAGCACGAAGCGTATATTGACATTGCATCAGGCGAGATCATCAAGGGTCGGGTTCCCAAAGCGGCACGCCGGATGGTCCGTGAGTGGTGCGAACTTCACAGGGACAAATTGATGGAGAATTGGCGCCGTCGCGATACCGACGAGCCATTCGAGAGGATACCGGGTCTCGATGCTGACCAAGGTGATTGAGATAAAGGCGATCGCGCCGTTTGCTATCCAGGTCACGTTCAATGACGGGACGTCCGGGGTGCACGATTGCGCGGGCGATATAGGGGGGACCGGACCGATGGTTCTTCCGCTGCGGGATCCAGCTTATTTCGCACGCGTATTTCTCGAGTTCGGCGCACCGACATGGCCGAACGGCTTCGACATGGCGCCGGAATGGCTGCAGCGCGAAATGCGGGCAGCAGGTGAGTTGCGCTCAATCGCCGCCGAATAAATCGCTCACGCGATGCGAGAGGCTACGCGCCTCTCGCGCTCTCTGCGCCAGGGCTGTGCCCTGGACCCGCACTATTGGCGCCAAACGTTCGTTCGAGCCAGGCCACGTAGGTTGGGTCAAGCGGTGCGGAGCGCCGCGCGACCCAACGTCGGAGCCACGCGGTCAGCCGTCTTGCCGCCGCGCACAATTGCCGCCTTCGCGTGTAATGTTGGGTCGCGGAAGTGCTTGACCCAACCTACGCCTGGCGCCCAATCGACGGGTCCAGGGCCCCGGGGATGCAAGGGGCGGACAGCCCCTTGCTGCGCGTAGCGCACTAAGCAGACTTTCGTTGAAAGACCAACGAATCGTCTGCTTAGATTCTTGCCTCAGCAGAGTTTTATCGCAAAACCGCGTAGGACACTTTTGCGAACTCTGCTTTGGCGACCTCAGAGACCTTCGACGATCCGGATATCGCGATCCGCGCCGTCGCCGAGCAGCTTCAGCGCCGCTTGATATTCAGCGCTGTCGTGCGCAGCGATCGCCGCGGCGACGCTCGGGAACTCGGTCACGACGACGCGCTGCATCTTGCCATTCTCGAAGGTCTTGGCGGGATTACCGCGCACCACGAACTTGCCGCCGCCGGCTTCGATCGCGGGGCCCGCGAGCTTGGCGTAGGCCGCCAGATTGTCCGGCTTCGAAATCGAATTATACGTCGTAACCCAATAACCCTTGCCCATGTTCTCTCTCCTTGGTTGAAGTCGAAGTGCGCGTGGGGTGAGACCCGCAGGGTCAGACCCCGACCTATTAAAGCCCTTCCACGATCCGGATGTCGCGGTCGGCGCCGTCGCCCAGCGCCTTGAGCGCGGCCTGATAACCGGGGCTGTCGTGGGCGGCGATGGCGGCGGCCACGCTGTCGAACTCGCTGACGACGACGCGCTGCATCAGGCCGTTTTCGAAGGTCTTCGACGGCATGCCGCGCAGGAGATAGCGCCCGCCGAGTACCTCGATCGCAGGGCTAGCGAGCTTCGCATATGCCGCCATCTTGTCCGCGTCTTTGATCCCACGATACGTCGTGATCCAGTATCCCTTGGCCATTATCGGCGTCTCCTCGTTGGGTGTTGCACCAGCTTAGCAAGATGCGGGCGCGAGACAAGTTTGCTCGCCGCAAGCCGATATCGCTAACGCGATACGAGGGCCTACGCGGCCCTCGCGCTCCCGCGCCAGGGGCCTGCCCCTGGACCCGTCCTTATTGTGGGGCGGCTTACTTCTCCCGCGCCGCACGCACCTTCTCGATCGCGCCATCGAAAAACGTGATCGGCGGATAGGCTTCGGGGTCGGTGTGTACGTCGATCAGCGTCGTTTCGTTGAGGGTGAGCGCTTCCTTCACCGCCGGCAGATATTCCGACGCGTGCTCGACCCGCACACCCCGGCAGCCGCATGCGCGCGCGATCGCGGCATGATCGACCGGCGAGAAATAGCAGGCGCCGGAATGGCGGCCGAACTTCACGTCCTCCGCGTCCTTCTGATAACCAAGCACGCCGTTGTTGAGGATCGTCAGCACGATGTTGGTGCCGGTGCGCTTGCACGTCTCCAATTCCGACCAGACGTGACCGAAGCCGCCGTCGCCTGCGACGCACAGCACGGGCGAATTCGGATTGGCGACCTTCGCGCCGATTGCCATCGGCAGGCCCCAGCCGAGACCGGCGAGCCCGCGCGGCGTGATGAAGCGCATGCCAGGTGTCAGCGAACGCAGATAGCAGGCGATCCACAGCGTGGAATAGCTCGCATCCGCCACGACGATCGTGTCGGGCGTGAGGATCTGCGCGAGATCGGCCATCATGCGCTCAGGGCGTACGGGACTCGTATTCGCGTGCAGCACCGGCGCGATATCGACGGCGTGCTTTTTGCGAGCGTCGGCGATGCGGGCTTCGAGTTCGGGCTGCGGCTTGCGCTTGCCGGTAAGCCCATCGATCAGCGCCTGCAGCGTCAGCTTGGCATCGCCGACGAGCCGCACGGACTCGTAGTTGCGGCCAACTTCCGTCCCGTCGATGTCGAGATGTATGTAGCGCGCGCCGTCAGGATAAAGCTGCCAGCTATCCGTACCGTTCTGATTGGTGCGTGTGCCGATCAACAGCACCACATCGGCTTCCTCGACGATGCCGCGCATATATCGCGCCGGCGAGAGCTTGCCCAGGCTGTAACCGGCGACGCCGATCGACAGCGGATGGCGCTCGTCGATTGCGCCCTTGCCCATCACCGTGGTCATGACAGGAAAATGCCCGATTGCCTGCAACTTCGCGACTTCATCGCACGCGCCGGACAGATGCACACCGCCACCGGCGACGACCAGCGGCTTCTTCGCGCCGGCAAGCAAGCGCACGGCTTCCTTGATCTGCACGGGATCGGCGGTCACGCGGTCGAGCGGAATCGAACCCAGATTCGCACGCCGATGCTTCGGCTCGGCGACGGCCTCCAGCAGCAGATCGGCCGGCAGCATCAGCACAGCAGGCCCCGGCCGCCCACTCGTCGCTGCGGTGAAGGCCATGTCGATATAGTCGGCGACGCGGCTCGGCTCCGTCACACGCCGCACCCACTTCGTGACCGGCAGGAACATGCCGATGTGGTCGGCATCCTGAAAGGCGTTGCGATCGGTCTGCGGGCGGTTCACGTCCTGCACCAGCGCGACCACGGGGATCGACGATTTCAACGCCTCGGCCAGCGGTGGCACCAGCAGCGTCGCGGCAGGACCATTCTGGCCGAGCACCACGGCCACGTGATTGGTCATGCGCGCGAAGCCGTCGGCCATCGCACCACCGGCGTTCTCCGTGCGATAGGTGAACTGGCGAATGCCCAGATCCTCTGCCGCCAGTGCAACCGCCGACGGCAAGCTCTGCGAGAAGATCACATTGACGCCATGCCGCTTCAGCGATTGAGCGACCACCAAGGCCACGGTAAGTGTTGCCGTCATTCTCGCATCTCCTGCAGCGTCAGGCGCACTCGCACGACAGCGCGCCCGGCCAAATCACCTACGGAGCCTCACGTGTCAAGCAACGTCGACATCGGCCGTTACCGCACCAAGCTTTCAGATTATGAAAGCCGCTACGAGACGATCAAGTTCCGCCGCGACGACGGCATCCTTGAAATGCAGCTCCACACCGATGGCGGACCGCTGCGCTGGGGCCGGCTGCCGCATATCGAGCTCGACGAAGCCTTCTCCTTCATCGCACGCGACCGCGACAACAAGGTGATCGTGCTGACCGGCACGGGCGCTGAATTCTCCGGCCCCGCGCCCGACCTCGACGCCAACCGCAAGTACCATTCGATGGGCCCGGAGGAGTGGGGCGAGCTCGGCTGGGAGGCCAAGGGCTTCCACACCAATCTGCTCGCGATCGACGTGCCGATGATCGCAGCGGTCAACGGCCCCGCCTATCGCCACGCCGAATTGCCGATCATGTGCGACGTCGTGCTCGCCTCGGACACCGCGAGCTTCCAGGATTCCGCGCACTACGTGGGCGGCCTCGTTCCCGGCGATGGCGTCCACATCGCCTTCGCGATGGCGATGGGCATCAACCGCGCGCGCTATTTCCTGCTCACGGGCCAAGTGCTCGGCGCGCAGGAAGCCAAGGAGGTCGGCCTCGTCAACGAGGTGCTGGCGCCCGACAAGCTGATGCCCCGCGCCTGGGAATTGGCCCGCCAGATCGCACGCCAGCCCGAGTTGAACAGGCGGTACTCGCGCATCCTGCTGACGGAGCAGTTGCGGCGGCAATTCGCGGAGCTGTTGCCGTATGGGTTGGCGCTGGAGGGTCTCGCGATCACGGCGATCCGGCCGAAGCCGTAGGTTGGGTTAGGCGCGCGGGCGCGCCGCAACCCAACAACGGAACCACGACGGAACGTGTTTGCGCCGACAAGCAAACGTGTGCCGCAAAGTGTCGGGTCTCGCAAATACTCTACCCGACGCCACCGCAATTCGTAGGTCGGGTCGAGGAACGAGACCCGACATCTCAGACGAAAGAAACGAGGGGAACACCATGACCATCGGTTATCAAACCTACGGCACCGGCCCGCACAAAGTGATCGCGCTGCACGGCTGGTTCGGCGACCACACGACGTTCGATCCGTGCTGGGATGCGCTGTCGCCGGACGCATTCACGTACGTTTTCCCGGCCTATCGCGGCTACGGCCTCTCGCGGCGGCTGACGGGCGCTTACACGGTGGAGGAAATCGCGACCGACGTGATCGCGCTGGCCGACGCGCTCGGCTATGCCAAGTTCAGCCTGATCGGCCACTCGATGGGCGGCAAGGCGATCCAGCGCGTGCTGGCCGATGCGCCCGATCGCGTCACGAAAATGGTCGCGGTGACGCCGGTTCCCGCGTCGGGCGTGCCGTTCGACGACGCGACCCTCGGCCAATTCCGCGCGGCGGTGAATAACCCTGTTGTCCGGCGTGGCATCGTCGGATTCTCCGTCGGCAACCGTCCACTGTCGGCAGTGTGGATCGACCGCATCGCGGGTGTGCCAGCACTTCCCGGCACGCCCGAAGCGTTCGCGGGGTATTTGGAATCGTGGGCGCGCGGCGACTTCAGCGACAAGATCAAGGGCAAGACTCTGCCGGTGAAAGTCATCGTCGGCGAGCACGACGGTGCGCTGACGCCCGACCTCATGAAAGCGACCTATCTCGCGCACTACCCCAACGCAACGCTCGACGTGATGAGCAATACCGGCCACTACCCGATGAACGAGACTCCGGTTGCACTCGCCAGCTCGATCGAGGCGTTCTTGCGGGGATAGCGTTGCGTGGGCTGGGTCAAGCGTCGATGCGGAGCATCGCTCCGCGATGACGCGCCCCCCAGCAATCCACCTCGCGCCAGCCTACGAGCTACGATTTACGGACGTTGCGCAACCGCCCCGCCACAAACGCGCCGAACACGCCGGCCAGCGTCGCGGCGAGGCCGAACCACGTCAGTGCGTATTCGAGGTGGCGGTTCGGGATATTGAGGATCGTCGTGCCCCCCTTCGGCCAGCCGCCGGGGTTGGCGGGCTCGGCGAGGGCATCGACAAAGAACGGCATGATGCAGGATTTTTCGCGCAACTGCATCGCAGCGGCCATCCCATCGAGATCGCGCCAATACCAGCTGTTCATTTTGGCATCGTTCGCCGGCGTGAATGCGCCGGGCTTTTCGGCAAGGCGCACCAATCCTATCACTTCCGTGGACTGCTGCCCGGCGGCGCGTTTCTCCGGCGCCTTCAGCGGCTCGGGGACGAACCCACGGTTCACGATCACGACCCGGCACGTCGCTCCGTCGAGAACCAGCGGCGTATAGACGTGAAAGCCCGGCCCCAGGCGAGGATCGGGCGCATAAAGGTACTGCTCGTGCTGATGGGCAAACCGGCCCCTCGCGCGGACGCGGGTGTACTCGACACTCTCCCATGCCGAGCGATTGAACTTCTCACCATTGGGCTCGAGCGTCGCCGTCATCCGCGAGGAAACGACCCCGAGCGTTACAGGCTCTGCCGTCGTACGCTCCCTGATCTGCTCGACCAGCCCATCTTTCCACGCCTTGCGCTGCATCTGCCAGGTGCCCAGCCCAAGCAGGAATGCCAGCGCCGGCAGTGCCAGCAGCGTCGGCCACATCAGACCGGCATCTCGGAAGCGTTGCAGCATCGCGCAAACTCTCACTCCTTGCCCGCGTCCTTGTCGAGCCGCCCTTGCTCGGCCTTGTGGTGATACTGCAGCGCGACGAGCACGCCCTTCAGCGGCCGCAGCAGCCCGAACGCGACCACCAGCGTGATCGGCACCCACAACAGAATATGCACCCAGAACGGCGGGTTCATGCGGAACTCGACCCACAATGCGCCACCGAGGATCACGACGCCCAGGATCAGGATCGCGAACACAGCAGGCCCATCGCCGGGGTCGACGAACTTGAGGCCGAGGTCGCAGACATCGCAGCGCTCGACCACGTCGAGCGAGAACCCGCCGGTGAACAGCTGGCCCTTGCCGCAGCGCGGGCAGCGGCAGCGCAGACCAGCCACGACCGGCGAAACGTGGGGAGCATCGCTCATACCGGCAGCCTATCGGCCCGACGCCGCCGCTACGCAATCGTGCCGATCGCCACACGGCGCGAAGGCGCCCATCAAGGCACCGCGAGATACCCGATCCGCCCGCCTTGGGCTGCCCGGAACCGCTCCAACTCCGCCTGCACCTCGCGCGGATGCAACGGCCGCCCGGTCGTGCGGATACGGTCGGTCTCCAACGCGATCAGCCGTTGCAGGATCGGCTCGGCGGTATCGTGCAGCATGCCGATGGTGGCGATCGTGCGCGCCTGCATGTTGGACGGAACCTTCGGGAAGCCCGCCTTCACGACGAGGCTTTTTGCGATGTCGGGCGCATAGCTCGTCAGCCGGCCCATCAAGGCCATCACGCCCATGCGCAGGTCCTCGCGGAACTGGTAGCCGTGCGCATCCATCCAGTCGAACAGCTTGGACATCAGCAGGTCCTGCATCCGCAGGTTCGACGTCACCCGGTAGTCGCGCCATTCCGCCACGACATCGAACGCCGGCTCCACCTCGAAATCGGCCGGCGCGAAGGTGTCGGTCGCGGTCACGCCGAGCCGCTCGAAGAAGTCGCGGTTGGTCATCGTCAAGCGCGTGGGAAAACTCGGCAGGCTCATCTTGCCGCCGCTGGCGCCGACGTAGCCATGGCGCACCAGCTTGGAGCAGAAGAAGCGGTCGTCGCCCGCCAGCTCCATGCTGAAATCATAGGGCATCCAGCCGAACGGCCCGGCCCGCGATTTCTGCACATACTCCGCCACCAACGCCGCGGCACGACGGGCGAGATCGGCGTCACGATGACGGAACAACACCGCGCGGCCCAGCCCATGACCGAGCGCGTCGTCGAGCGGGCTCCATGTCGACCCCTCCTCGATCAGCGCCTCGACGAGCCAACGCTGCCCGTCCTCGTCGATGTGAACGATGCCGACATGGCTGAACTGGGAATCCGCATCGCCGATGCGCGCGATCGCCGCGCTGTTGTGGAGTTGCCCACGCACCAGGATCACGTCGCCGGCCCGGATCGAAACGCGCGCGCCATCCCGCAGCGCCGGGTGCATCATCGTCCATTCCGGCGGGCCTTCGAAAGCGGTGTGGGTACGATCCCCCGGCGCCAGACGCGCATAACCCGCCGCCACTTCGCCGATGATATCGCAGGTATAGCGCAGCACCCGCATGGCGCTGCGCAGGGCCAACGGCGCGCCGTCGCGCATGGCGCCCTTGGCGTGCCATTCGGGGATGCGGTCACGCAGCGTGAGGTAGAGATCGAACAGATTCTCGCCCGCGGGCACCGCTATCGCCTTCACCCCGGCGACGTCGAGCTTGGCGAAATCGGTGCCATAGATCGCCTGATAGAGGTCCTCCATG
Organism: Devosia equisanguinis; assembly: GCA_945903565.1. Classification (GTDB taxonomy): domain Bacteria; phylum Pseudomonadota; class Alphaproteobacteria; order Rhizobiales; family Hyphomicrobiaceae; genus CAMDPA01. The sequence continues at coordinate 32,388 of CAMDPA010000001.1, forward strand.
TTGCGCTTCAGATCCGCCGCGCTGGCGACCGGCCGGGCGACGATGCCGCGCCACTGGCCAATCGAATCCGCGAGCAGCCTAAGCCCCGCTCCCTCCACGCAACCCTCCCTCGGCCCCAACGCAAACTCAGCCCCGGCTGCTGGCCTCTCGAGGGCCGGTCTGTCGCACAGGACACGCGAGATCATAACAGCAAACGATCACGCTGCGTAAGCGGGGCCAATGGCGATTGAGCCTCGCCGAATGCAGAAAGGGCGGCACTGTGGCCGCCCTTCGCAAACTGACAGGTCTTGCCGCGCTTAGTGGGCGAGCGGCGTGCCGCCGGCCCACACGTAGATGCAGGCGAACAGGAACAGCCAGACCACGTCGACGAAGTGCCAGTACCAGGCCGCTGCCTCGAAGCCGAAGTGCTGCTTCGACGTGAAGTGTCCAGCAAGCGCCCGCATCAGGCACACGAACAGGAAGATCGTGCCGATGAGAACGTGCGCGCCGTGGAACCCGGTCGCCATAAAGAACGTGGCACCGTAGAGATGGCCGCCGAAGCTGAAGCCCGCGTGCATATATTCATAAGCCTGGCAGGCCGTGAACAGCATGCCGAGGATGACGGTCAGCGTCAGGCCCCAGATGAGGCCCTTGCGGTCGTCCTTCAGCAGGGCATGGTGCGCCCAGGTGACGGTCGTGCCCGACAACAGCAGGATCAGCGTGTTGATGAAGGGCAAGCCCCACGGATCGAAGGTGCCCTTGAAGTTGCCGCCGGCTGCGGTCTGCGCGACAGCCTTGGGCGGCCAGTGCCCGCCGGTCAACGCGTTGCGATCGACCATGCCGAGGATCGACTTGTCCGAGGGCGTAACACCATCGGGCCCGTGAATGGGCAAGCCGTAGATCTCGGCCGGGAAGAACGCCGCATCGAAAAACGCCCAGAACCAGGCGACGAAGAACATCACTTCCGAGGCGATGAACAGGATCATGCCGTAGCGCAGGTGAAGCTGCACGACCGGCGTATGATCGCCTTTATGCGCCTCGCGGATCACATCGCGCCACCACATGAAGGCGATCGCGCAAACGAAGGCCGCGCCGACATAGAACGTCGTCGCGCCACGCAGCATCAGGCCGGGCAACTGCAACCCACTGGACGGATCGGACGGCACCGTACGCATCCACGCGATCGCGCCGACCGCCATGATGAAGGCGCTGAGCGAGGCGAGCGCCGGCCACGGGCTCGGATCGACCAAGTGGTAGTCGTGATTGGGTTTGGCGTGGCTATCGGCCATGTCTCGCAGTCTCCCGTCGTCTTGTCCGTATGTCGTCGATTTACTTGTCTTGATACTTGTCTTGCCGGCGCGCATTCACGCCTGCGAGCCGTAAACTGCTAACCGCCCTCGCCCTTCGCGACCGGTCGTACTTCGGCGGCCTGCTTGGGCTTGTCGACTGGAAAGAATGTGTAGGACAGCGTGATCGTCGACAACCGCGTTGCGTCCTTGTCGTCCACCAGGGATGGATCGACATAGAAGCTCACCGGCATATCGACGGTCTCGCCGGGCTCGAGCCGCTGCTCCTTGAAGCAGAAGCACTCGAGCTTATTGAAGAAGCTGCCGGCGATATCGGGCGTGACGTTGAACGTCGCCGTGCCCGTTAGCGGTTTGTCTGAGGTATTCGTCGCCCGATAGAACGCCAGAGCGTTCTCGCCGATCCGCACCTTCATCGTCCGCACCACCGGCTCGAACGACCAGGCAAGCCCGTTCACGTTCGCGTCGAAACGAATGGTGATGGTGCGGTCGAGCACCTTGTCGGACGCCTTCGTCACGCGCTGCGTGGTTCCGCCGTAGCCGGTCATCTGGCAAAATAGCTGATAGAGCGGCACCGCCGCGTAAGCCATGCCGAGCATGCCCACCGCCACGCACCCCAGGATCGCGCCGACGCGTTTGTTGGGATCCGCTAGCATGTGCCCGCCTTCTTGCAGGCGGCAAGGTCCTTCGACTTGTCCTCGATGATCACGTTCTTCTTCGCCGCGTTCATATCCAAACCGTCGCGCTTAAGAGCGTTGGGGCCGAGCCGGACGAGCGTCGCGACATAGAAGATCGCGACCAGCGCACCCAGGGCCAGGCCGATCGCGGTCGAGCGCGTCCGCTGGCGGCGCTGGAATTCGTCGCGCGGCAGCGTGGCCGGATCGGGTCGCATCGAACCGATCCACAGGGCGACACCGACAACGAACAGGCCGGCCCCCGCAGTCTGCAAGCGGCCGGCACCCCAGCTGTTCAGCAGCATGGCGACGACGAAGCCGATCAGCGTGCCGCCGGCCAGGAAGCCAGCGCGATGAACGGAGCCTGGGCTGCCGGACGGCATTGTGCGATTCCCACTCATGCCGTCAACCGGGATGCGACCTGCTCGGCCAGCAGCGCGGCGAACAAGGCAAACAAATAGAGGATCGAGAACAGGAACAGGCGCTTGGCAACGGCGTCCGCGGCCTCGCCTTGCCGCACCTTGAACACCTGCCTGGCGAGCGCCAGGAACACCGCGCCGCTCACCACGGACACGGCCAGATAGAACATCCCGCCAAGCCCGATGAACGACGGCACGATTGCCAGCGGAACCAAAAGCACCGAGTAGAGCAGGATCTGCCGCCGCGTCTCGTCCGGCCCCGCCACCACAGGCAGCATCGGCACGCCGACGCGCTCATAGTCTTTGCAACGGTAGAGCGCGAGCGCCCAGAAGTGCGGCGGCGTCCACATGAATATGATGAGAAACAGAAGCATGCTCTCCAGGCTCACCGAGCCTGTCACCGCTGCCCAGCCGATCATCGGTGGGAAGGCGCCGGCGGCGCCGCCGATCACGATGTTCTGCGGCGTCCGCCGCTTCAGCCACATCGTATAGACGAACACGTAGAACCCGATGGTCAAGGCCAGCAGCGCGCCCGCCGTCAGGTTGACAGTGATGCCCAGCGTAATGATCGAGAACACGCTGAGCACGATGCCAAAGCCCAGCGCTTCGTCCGGCGTGATCCGGCCGGTTGGGATCGGTCGGCCCGCAGTCCGCGTCATCCGTGCGTCGATATCCGCATCGTACCACATGTTGAGCGCACCCGACGCGCCGGCCCCCACCGCGATACACAGGATCGCGATGACGCCGAGCACGGGATGGATGTGCCCCGGCGCCGTCACCATGCCGACGAGCCCCGTAAAGACCACGAGCGACATCACCCGCGGCTTCATCAGCTCTAGGAAGTCGCCCACGGTTCCCCCAAGTTGCGCACCCGTCGAAGCGCCCAACTCGTCAGTCCCGGCCTTGGTGCCAACTCGTGCCACGAAACGTCCTCAGTGGTGGTCGTCGCCGGTGATGCGCGGCAGCGTCTCGAAGCAGTGGAACGGCGGCGGTGACGTCAACGTCCACTCCAGCGTCGTCGCACCCTCGCCCCACGGATTGGCCGCGGCCTTGCGACCGCGCGCGATCGCCAGGATCACGCCGAAGAAGAAGACGATCGTGCCGAACGCGGTGATGTACGAACCGATCGAGGAGATCCGGTTCCAATCCGCAAAGGCTTCCGGATAGTCCGCATAGCGGCGCGGCATCCCCGCAAGTCCCAGGAAGTGCTGCGGGAAGAACAGGATGTTGGCGCCGATGAAGGTGAGCCAGAAGTGCAGCTTGCCGATGAACTCGGAGTATTCGTAGCCGAACATCTTCGGGAACCAGTAGTACCAGCCCGCGAAGATCGCGAACACCGCGCCCAGCGACAGCACGTAGTGGAAGTGCGCCACCACGTAATAGGTGTCGTGCAACGCGCGATCGACACCGGCATTGGCGAGCATCACACCCGTCACGCCGCCGACCGTGAACAGGAAGATGAAGCCCAGCGCCCACAGCATCGGCGTGCGGAAGCTGATCGACCCGCCCCACATCGTCGCGATCCACGAGAAGATCTTCACGCCCGTGGGCACCGCGATCACCATGGTGGCGAACACGAAGTAGGCCTGCGTGTCGACGCTCATGCCGGACGTGTACATGTGGTGCGCCCACACCACGAAACCGACCACGCCGATCGCGACCATCGCGTAAGCCATGCCGAGATAGCCGAACACCGGCTTCCTCGAGAACGTCGAGATGACGTGGCTGATCATGCCGAAGCCCGGCAGGATCAGAATGTAGACTTCGGGATGGCCAAAGAACCAGAACAGATGCTGGTAGAGCACGGGGTCGCCGCCACCCTTGGCCTCGAAGAACGTGGTGCCGAAGTTACGGTCGGTCAGCAGCATGGTGATCGCACCGGCAAGCACCGGCAGCGACAACAGCAGCAGGAACGCCGTCACCAGCACCGACCACACGAACAGCGGCATCTTATGCAGGGTCATGCCCGGCGCGCGCATGTTGAAGATCGTGGTGATGAAGTTGACCGCGCCCAGGATCGAGCTGGCGCCAGCAATGTGCAGCGACAGAATTGCGAAATCCATCGCCGGACCGGGATGGCCGGTCTTGCCTGATAGCGGTGCATAGATCGTCCAGCCCCCACCGACGCCGTTGGCGCCCGGTGGTCCCTCGACGAACATCGACAGCAGCAGCAGCGCGAACGCCACCGGCAGCAGCCAGAACGAGATGTTGTTCATGCGCGGGAACGCCATATCCGGCGCGCCGATGTGCAGCGGCACGAACCAGTTGCCGAACCCGCCGATCATCGCCGGCATCACCATGAAGAACACCATGATGAGGCCGTGGCCGGTCACGAACACGTTGAACGTGTGCGGGTTGGAGAAGTACTGCATGCCCGGCTCTTGCAGCTCGAGCCGCATCATCACCGACAGCGCGCCGCCGACGATGCCCGCCATCATCGCGAACACAAGGTACATCGTGCCGATGTCCTTGTGGTTGGTAGAGTACAGCCAACGCTTCGGGTTGTACGGCGATGGCCAATGCCCATCGTCGTGCGCGTGGTCGTGACCGTGCCCGTGAGCGTGATCGTGTGACTTGTCCGCCATGTCAGTGAGACCTTTCACGTCCCGAAATTCGATATCTTAAGGCGCGATCTTGATACGCGCTTGCGTCAGTTTGCCTTGCCGGCCTCGGCGGCCAAACGAACCGGTGATTTCTCATCCTCGAGCGATGCCTTCCGCAACTCTTCGCGGGCCCGATTGATGATGCCCCGCCGTGTGGTCGAGTTGCGCTCGTTCTTGGCCGTCTTCATTGCGCCGGCCCAGTCGTCGAAGGCCTTCTGGCTGACGACGCGGATCGCGATCGGCATGGACGAGTGATCCTTGCCGCACAGCTCCGAGCACTGGCCGAAGTAAAGGCCGCGTTTGGTCGCCTTGAACCAGGTCGCAGTCACGCGGCCCGGAACGGCATCGACCTTCGAGCCGAACGACGGAATGGTCCAATTGTGGATCACGTCGGCCGCCGTGACCAGCACGTGGACGACTTTATTCTCGGGAACAGCGATCTCGTTATCGACCGAGAGCTGCCGCACGAGGCCGCGCTTCGCGTAGAGCGGCAGGGCGTCAGCATAGACGCGCTTCAAGTAGGCCAGCCCACCAGCCCGCTCGAGTGCGCCGTAGCGCTTCTCGTATTCATCCGCGCCGAGCTCGGCCGTCAGGACATCCTTGTCCTGGATCATGCTGGAGATGACTGTAAAGCCATCGAAATCCGGGTACTCGTGCTCCCACTTCCACGTGCTGCCGGTCGCCTTAATGGTCAAATCCGGCGGGGGATAAGCGTACTGCTTGTAGAGCAGCTTGAACGAGGGAACCGCAATCACGACCAGGATCAGGATCGGGATCACCGTCCACGCGATCTCGAGGCCGGTGTGGTGCGTCGTCCGCGACGGTGTCGGATTGGCATTCTCATTGAAGCGCACGACCACGTAGATCATCAGCGCCAGCACGAACAATGTGATCGCGATGATCACGATGTTCACCACGTCGTGGAATCTATTGATCTCGGCAGCGACTTCCGTCACCGGATCCTGCAGGGTCTTTTGCCACGGTGAAGGCTGGCCGGCCCCGGCCATGACCGGCCATGTCGCTGCCAGGTACAAGGGCAGGCCCACTGCCACCCCGGTTACCAGCCGGGATGCCCCGGCCCACAGGCCCTGCATGATGCCGCTTTTCGCCACGAGATCCCTCATGCCTTCTTCGTTGCCACCACTACGAACACGACGCGATCACCGACCGCGCAGCCGCGAGGCGCTTCGTCTGCCACAGAGCACGAAGCTTTCCCGCGTCTCAAGCAGGCGTTCTGCCGCATTGGCCGCGGTCAGCGCTGTATTCCCCGGCTTGCGCGCGCCAACTGAGCCACCGATTTCCCCGTGCCGCCCCGTGCGCCGACCAGCCGCAGTCCCAAAACGGCCAGATTCGTCCACGACAGAGCCAATAGGACGGTGCCGGGTGGTCTTGCAAGCTCCCGCTGAGCTATCGTCCGCATTCTCCGCCGGTATTGCACCTGCCGCCCCTTCTCCATTTCCCTACCGACACCATGCGATCCCCAGAGAGGCGCCGTGACCGCGACCAGCTTCATACCCGCCAAGCACCGCTTGGCTTTCGCGCTCGCCGGTTCGCTGGCCGCGAGTTCCATCGCCGCGCCCCTGCCGGCCTCGGCCCAAGGACTGCCGCAAGCCAAAGCCCAGCCGCAACCCCAGGCGAAGTCGGGTCAGCCGCTCGTTAGTCCCCGCCCCGGCAGCACCGTCAAGGCACAGTTCGGGGACTGGAAGCACGAGTGCTCCAAACCTCCCGGCGCCCGACTCGAGTTGTGCGCTATCACACAGGACGTGACCGACGAGGCCAACTCGGACGTCGGCGTCAGCGTCCATGTGCAGAAACTACCCGGCGGTGAAAGCCTGTTGCGCGTAATTGCCCCGCTCGGCGTGCTGCTGACGCACAATCTCGCAGTTCGCGTCGATGGCGACAATCTCGGCGAAGCGCCGTTCCTGCGCTGTTACGTGCTGGGCTGCCAAGCCCAGATCGAGCTCGACGATAAGCTTCGCGGCAAGCTTGCAAGTGGCAAGACGATGCTGCTCGTGATCCACCGTACCGCCGAGCAAGGCGTCGGAATCCCGATTTCGCTCAACGGCTTTGCGCCGGCGTTTGCCGCGCTGAAGTAGCCCGCTCTTTAAGCAACTGTTGCGGCCTCGCACCGCTCTCAAAAATCGCTTCACGTGCAATCGATATCCCGATTTGCGGTACGCATTTTATCCTTTAAACTGTGAACAAGTCTGCCGGAGAGGCAATTGCCGCCGAGCACGACGCATGGCATCGGCCCGTTTGCCGGTGCCCCGACTTTGGGTTCGTGGCGCGTCCCGTGGCCGGTTATCAGCGATGCATACTGAACAGACGCGAATTGCGAGAATGCCCCTGTCCCGCGACGGCTGCCGCGCCTGTCGTACCGTGGGCGACCAATATTGACGCTGGAGTAACAAGTCATGACTTTTCCCGCAGTCAGCCCCCGTCCCCAAGCCACGGGAAGCAACGACGTCGCCGTTGTCGTTGTCCATGGCGTCGGCGACAACGAGCCGGGCAGCACGGTCAACTACGTCGTCAAGTCGCTCTGCAGCCAGGCCAAGGACCAACGTGGTGGCGCCGTCCCCACAGATCAGCTCGTGAAGGCCCAGCGTCAGAACGAGGTCTTCACGTTCCCCGAGCCCAATACCCCCTGGCAGCGCGCCGTGGTGAGGACGCAAGAGCAAGATGTTCCGAATCCTGCGGATCCCGCCCGCGATACGTTCACCGTCTTTGGCCGCCGGGCCGATCTTCCCGATGGAAGGAAGGCTGTGTTCTACGAGCTGCATTGGGCCGATCTCGCCCGCAGTGGCTCGACCTGGTGGGCAGCCGTCAAGGGATTTGCCCGCTTCGTGTTCGAGATCCCTCACGTCGTCGACGGGTTCTTGCGGGGAACACCGGGCGTTCTGGGTTGGCTCCTGCGCCGCTTCCTGCTGCTCGCCACTTGCTTCGTACGCGGCCCCGTGGCCGGTTACTCTGTGGTGATGCTCGCTGGTGGGCTGATCTTCCTTAGGACAGATCGCAGAATAACCGCTACGAGTTCCCCGGTCTGCGTGGGCTGATTGTATAGTTCCATTCGGGATGGAAGTCATCGCCGACAAGCTTGACCGCCGCCAACTCGGCTTTGCTGACCTTGATGCCTTTCTCATAGGTTCGC
>CAMDPA010000002.1 GCA_945903565.1 Devosia equisanguinis
CGGCGCGCTGGGCACGCGCTTCCGACAGGCCCAGCGCAGGGTAGTCGCCCAGTGCAAAGAGGTTCTCCTTGCCCGCGATCTTGTAGCGGTAGCGCCAGAGCTTCGAGCCGGTTGGGCGCACTTCCAGATAGAGCCCGCCACCATCGGTAAGCTTGGTGGTCTTGGAGCTGGCTTTGGTGCTGCGGATCTTTGCGTCGGTTAGTGCCATCTGGAGCGGGTACCGTTGTTTCGATACCCGCTTTGATACCCGCTTTTGCGGTGGATGCCCACGGACAAGCGCGGAGCGCTATGGCGAATAATTGTGGAGAGTCAGTGCGATTTCGCGCGGTATCGGACGGTGATGGACGGTCACGGACCTCGATGCTGATTTTCGATCAGGATCAGCATGGGGACGTCGAGCGCCTATCGGTTCCAATTCTACTTTATTGACCGATAGTAGCTGTCGTCCGCTGCCAAAGCCATCGGCGGCGCGGCTTATGGCGGCGCGGCTTACATATGGATTGGCCGCTTGGCGACCGCCAGCGCGGCTTCCTTGACCGCTTCGGTCAGCGTCGGATGAGCGTGGCAGGTGCGCGCCAGGTCTTCGGCCGAGCCGCCGAACTCCATGACGACTGCGGCTTCGGCAATAAGTTCGCCGACGTGCGGGCCGATCATGTGGACGCCGAGGATGCGGTCGGTCGTGGCGTCCGCCAGCACCTTCACGAAACCGTCGGTGGTCTTGTTGACCTTGGCGCGGCCATTGGCGGTGAACGGAAACTTGCCGGCGTTGTAGGCGATGCCGGCGGCCTTCAGCTCCTCCTCGGTCTTCCCGACGGTGGCGACTTCGGGGGCGGTGTAGATGACGCCGGGGATCACGCCGTAGTTCACGTGACCGGATTGGCCGGCGAGAATTTCGGCGAGCGCGACGCCTTCGTCCTCGGCCTTGTGCGCGAGCATCGGGCCGGCAATGACATCGCCGATCGCGTAGACACCGGGAACGCTGGTGGCGAAGTGCGCGTCAACCTTCACGCGGCGGCGCTCGTCCAGTGCGACGCCGGCTTCGGCGAGGCCGAGGCCTTCGGTGTAGGGCACCCGACCGATGGCGACGAGCACGACGTCGGCGTCGAGCACGCTGGCCGCCCCACCGGCGGCTGGTTCAACCGTGACCTGGTGACCCTTGGGTGGGCCGCCTTCGACCTTCGTGACTTTGCTCGAGAGCTTGAACACGAAGCCCTGCTTTTCCAGGATGCGCTGGAACGAGCGGGCAACGTCGAGGTCCATGCCAGGCAGGATGCCGTCGAGGTATTCGACGACCGTAACCTGAGCGCCAAGCCGCCGCCACACCGAGCCGAGCTCCAGCCCGATCACGCCCGCGCCGACGACCAGCATGCGTTTTGGTACGACGGGCAATGTCAGCGCGCCGGTCGAGGAGACGATGGTCTTTTCGTCAATGTTGATACCCGGCAGGCGCGCGATATCCGAGCCGGTGGCGATCACGGTCGCCTTGGTGTCGAGCACCTTCTTCTCGCCGTTGATGAAGGTGACTTCGACCTTCCCCGTGCCGAGCACGCGGCCGGTGCCGTGAAAAGGCTCGATCTTGTTCTTTTTGAGCAGGTAGGCGACGCCATCGACGTTACCCTTCACACCCTCGTCCTTGAAGGCCAGCATCTTCGCCAGATTGAGCTTCGGCGCGACTTCGATGCCCATCGCCGCGAAGCCGTGGCCAGCCTCATCGAAGAGCTCGCTGGCATGCAGCAGTGCTTTCGAGGGGATGCAGCCGACGTTGAGGCACGTGCCGCCATGCGTGGCGCGCTTCTCGACGACGGCGACTTTCATACCGAGCTGGGCTGCCCGGATGGCGCACACGTAGCCGCCGGGGCCGGTGCCGATGACGATGAGATCGTAGGACATGGGACTCTTGGTTTGTGGAGTTGGAGGAGAACTTGGGACCGCCGCGGCGAGGTCATACCATCATCAGCTTGTGGATTTCTGCTTGCCGTTCACAATCGCGGCGCAGACCATCCGCGCTCAAGTCGATTTCGTAGCCATCCTTGTTGAACCAGGAAATGGAGTGGCCGTATTCTTCTATTTGGAACGCGGCGAAGTTCACCGGCTTCTGGAGCCACATGAAGATCTTGCCTTTGGCGATCAGCGGCCGCAAATCGACGACACCCTCATATCCGTCGAGGAAAGCGATCTTCAGAACGCCGTGGATGACGACCTCGGCGCTCTTAATCCGGGGAAGCTTCTTCATTCTATCGGCTCCACGGGCTCCAGCGAAATGGCCTGCTCGAAGGCGCGGCGCAGCTCAGCTTGTCTACTTTTCGCCCATTTAACTACTTTTCGCTTCTTGGCCAAAGGTATGGAGCCTGCTGTGACCTTCAGCGTCTCGATGTCCATCACGGCTTGATGCTCGGCAATGCGAAGATGGATGTGGGGCGGTGGGTGCTCGTTGGCATAGACTTGGATTTTGACGCCTTCTACTGTAGCAACCGTCGGCATCACTCAATATCCCTGATCGGTCACACGGAAGGCGCATATGTACTCGTCGGGGCCGATGAAGATGACGATGAAACAGTAGGATGTTAGGCTCGCGCTAGTCCTGCTGGTCTGCGGGCCATTGGGCCGGATCATCGACTGGCTGGGGCAAGCGCCCGGCAAGCCACTCAGCAGCCTGGTCTGGCGTGAAGCTTGGATCACGGCTTTCAATGACCCAACACAGAAACTCGGGTCCCCCATTCAAGTACGGCGGCGGAGACACGGGCATGAACAAGGCCGGAAGCCGCTCGTCCGGCGACAAGTAGTTCAAGACATGGCCAAGCTCCTGCACCGTGTTCCATGCCAACGGATGTTTGATGTCGATTGAAAGCTTGACCCACCAGTTGTCGTTTTCAAAGCGCCCGCTGCCAAAGGCCAAGCCAGCGGAGCTGATGGCAGGAACGCGGGCCAGAAACGCGAGCAACACTGCAAAGTGAGGAGCATGTCCCTGCCCGTTCATGCACGTTCCCCTCAAAGCTCCAGCACGAACCTTTGCGGGTCTTCCAGGCACTCCTTGACGCGCACCAGGAACGTCACGGCTTCCTTGCCGTCGACGATGCGGTGGTCGTAACTGAGCGCCAAGTACATCATCGGCCGGATCACGACCTGGCCGTTGCGGGCCACGGGGCGGTCCTCGATCTTGTGCATGCCGAGGATGCCGGACTGTGGCGCATTCAGGATCGGCATCGACATCATCGAGCCGTAGACGCCGCCGTTGGAGATCGTGAACGTGCCGCCCTGCATGTCCTCGATGCTGAGCTTGCCATCGCGGGCGCGGCGGCCGTAGTCGGCGATCGAGCCTTCGATCTCGGCGAGGCCCATGCGGTCGGCCTCGCGCACCACGGGCACCACGAGGCCCTTGTCGGTGCCGACCGCGACGCCGATGTGGTAGTAGTTCTTATAGACGATGTCGGTGCCGTCGATCTCGGCGTTGACGGCCGGGATTTCCTTCAGTGCCTGGATGCAAGCGCGCACGAAGAAGCCCATGAAGCCGAGCTTCACGCCATGCCGCTTCTCGAAGATGTCCTTGTACTGCGTGCGCAGCGCCATCACCGCGCTCATGTCGACGTCGTTGTAGGTCGTCAGCATCGCCGCGGTGTTCTGCGCCTCTTTCAGGCGGCGCGCGATGGTCTGGCGCAGCCGCGACATCTGCACACGCTCTTCGCGGGCGGCGTCGTTGGCGGGAGAGGGCGCGCGCATCCGGGCTGCGGGCATCGGAGAGGCTACGGCGGGTACGGCCGGCATCGGCCGGGCGGCAGGCGGTTGCGCGGTCAGCGCGTCGCCCTTGAGGACCTGGCCACGCTTGCCCGAGCCGTCGACGCTGGCTGCAGCGATGCCCTTTTCGTCGAGGATCTTTCGGGCGGCGGGTGACGGCGGCATTGGGGCCGCCGTGGTAGCCGGTGCTGGCTGCGGTGCGGCCGGTTTAGGTGGAGCGGAAGCGGGTGCCGCATTAGCAGCGCCGGCTGCGCCTTCGCGCACGGTGCCGAGTATGCCCCCAGGCGAAACCGTCGCCCCCTGGTCGGCCTTGATGTCGGCAAGCACGCCTGCGGCGGTTGCCAGAACCTCGAGTGTGACCTTGTCCGTCTCCAGCTCGCACAACGGCTCGTCCATCTTGACGGCATCGCCGGGCTTCTTGAACCAGCGCCCGACCGTTGCCTCGGAGATGCTTTCGCCGAGTGTGGGAACCTTGATCTCGATGCTCATGACAGTTTCCGGTGAAAGGGTGAGTGGCGAGTGGTGCGTTGTGCGTGGTGCGTGGTGCGTGGTGAATGGCGGCAAGGCAGGTCGGCTCAGATTACCACTCACCATTAACCACTCACCACTCACCATCCACCCTTTGGTTCATACAGCGAGCGCGTCCCCGACGAGCTTCTTCTGTTCCTGAGTGTGCTTGGATGCCTGGCCCGCAGCGGTCGAGGCGGCAGCGACGCGCCCCACGTAACGGGGACGGCGATGCTTGGCGCCGATCTGTCCGAGCACCCATTCGAGGTTGGGTTCGACGAACGTCCACGGCCCCATGTTGCGCGGCTCTTCCTGCGCCCACACCAGTTCGGCCTGCGGGAACCGCGCCATTTCCTGGATCAGCGCGCGCGCGGGGAACGGATAGAGCTGCTCGAGCCGCATCAGATAAACGTCCGTGATCCCCGCGGCGTCGCGGGCGTCGAGCAGGTCGTAGTAGACCTTGCCTGAGCACAGTACGACGCGGCGGATCTCAGCGTCGGGTTTCAGCGCGGTGCTGCTGCCCTGCGTCGAGGGATGCTTATGGTCGGCATCGTCCCACAGCACGCGGTGGAACGTCGTCCCCGGCCCCAGTTCGTCGAGGCGCGATATCACGCGCTTATGCCGCAGCAACGACTTCGGCGTGAACAGCACCAGCGGTTTCCGGAAAGTGCGGTGCATCTGCCGGCGCAGGATGTGGAAATAGTTGGCCGGCGTGGTGCAGTTGGCGACCTGCCAGTTGTCCTCGGCCGACTGCTGCAGATAGCGCTCGATGCGAGCGGAGGAATGCTCGGGACCCTGGCCTTCGTAGCCGTGCGGCAACAGCATCACGAGGCCGGACATACGCAGCCACTTGCGCTCGCCCGACGAAATGAACTGGTCGACGACGACCTGCGCGCCGTTAGCGAAGTCGCCGAACTGCGCCTCCCACAGGGTCAGCGTCATCGGTTCCGAGAGCGTATAGCCGTACTCGAAGCCGAGCACCGCCTCTTCCGACAGCATCGAGTTGATGACCTCGAAGCGCGCCTGATCCGGCGAGACGTATTTGAGCGGCGTGTAGCGGCGCTCGGATTCCTGATCGAGCAGGACGGAGTGGCGATGCGAGAACGTGCCGCGCTCCACGTCCTGGCCGGACAGGCGGATCGGGAAGCGCTCCTTCAACAAAGTGGCGAAGGCCATGTGCTCGGCCATACCCCAGTCGATCTCGACGCCGGTCTCGATCATCTCGCGGCGGCGCTCCAGCAGGCGCTGCACGGTCTTGTGGGCGTTGAAATCGTTGGGCACCAGCGTGATACGTCGCCCGATCTCCTTCAGGCTGGCGATGTCGACGCCGGTGATGCCGCGCCGCTCGTCGTCCTTGGCGAGGCTCATGCCGGACCAGCGGCCATCGAGCCAGTCGGCCTTGTTGGGCTTGTAGCCATCCGCGTTCTTGAACTCGCCGTCGAGGTGGGCGCGGAATTGCGCGCGCATTTCGTAGGACTGCTCGATCGTCAACACGCCTTCCTCGGCGAGCCGCTTGGCGTAGAGCGTGACCGTAGTCGGGTGCTCCTTGATCTTGCGGTACATGATCGGTTGCGTGAACGCGGGCTCGTCGCCCTCGTTGTGGCCGTGGCGGCGGTAGCAGAACATGTCGATCACGACCGGCTTCTGGAACCGCTGCCGGAACTCCGTCGCGATCTTGGCGACGTGCACGACGGCCTCGGGATCGTCGCCGTTGACGTGGAAGATCGGTGCCTCGATCATCTTGGCGACCTCGGAGCAGTACGGCGACGTGCGCGAATAGCGTGGATTGGTCGTGAACCCGATCTGGTTGTTGACGATGAAGTGGATCGAGCCGCCGGTGCGGTGGCCGCGCAGACCCGACAGGCCGAAGCACTCGGCCACCACGCCCTGGCCGGCGAACGCCGCGTCGCCGTGGATCAGCAGCGGCATGACAGGTGTGCGGTCATCGGGCGGGCAGCCGAGCTGGTCCTGCTTGGCGCGCACCTTGCCGAGCACGACGGGATCGACGATCTCCAGGTGGCTCGGGTTGGCGGTCAGCGAGAGGTGAACACGGTTGTTATCGAACTCGCGGTCCGACGAGGCGCCGAGATGGTACTTCACGTCGCCCGAGCCTTCGACGTCGTCAGGCTTGAACGAGCCACCGCGGAATTCGTTGAAGATCGCGCGATGGGGCTTCGCCATCACGTTGGCGAGCACGTTCATGCGCCCGCGATGCGGCATGCCGATCACGATTTCCTTCACGCCGAGCTGGCCGCCGCGCTTGATGATCTGTTCCAACGCGGGAACCATCGCTTCCGCACCTTCCAGGCCGAAGCGCTTGGTGCCGGTGTAGCGCGTGTGGCAGAACTGCTCGAACGTCTCGGCTTCGATCAGCTTGTTGAGGATCGCCTTCTTGCCCTCGGCGGTGAAGCTGACGTCCTTGCCTTCACCCTCGATGCGTTCCTGAATCCAGGCCTTCTGCACGGGACTCGTGATGTGCATGAACTCGACGCCGATCTTGCGGCAATAGGTGCGGCGGAGGATGCGCAGGATCTGCCGGACGGTCGCGGTCTCCAGGCCGAGCACCTTGTCGATGAAGACGGGGCGGTCGAGATCGGCTTCGGTAAAACCGTAGGTCTCGGGACGCAATTCCTTGTGGATCTTGCGGTCGGACAGGCCGAGCGGGTCGAGATCGGCCACCAGATGCCCCATCACGCGATAGGCGCGAATCAGCATCAGCGCGCGGATCGAATCCTGCGTCGCGCGCAGCGAGGCGGCCATCGAGAGGTCGAAACCGGTGTTCTGCGCGCGAGCGGAAATCTTGTTGCTGATATGCCGTTCCGCGCCGCCGTAGTTGCCGGTGAGGGCGGCGAGAATATCGGGATTGCCCTGGTTGGCCACTTCATCCAGCGGACGCGCCCAGGAGGGGCCGCTGCTGCTATGCTCGGAGTTCCCGTTGCCGGGCCGGTTGCCCTCGTTCAGGCTCTGGAAGAACAACCGCCATTCGTCGCTGACCGCACCCGGATTCTTATCGTACAGCGCCTGCATCTCCTCGACGTAGGCGGCGTTGACACCATGGAGGAACGAGGTTTCGAGGAACGCTTCGTTCTGCGGTTGGCGCGACATGGGAACCCTTGGAAAGTGGTTGCGATGGGAGCGGACGCGAATACGCGCGCAACGAAACGCCTGTTCGAGGCGGTTATTAGCCACGTCCACAGCGCAAGTACAGCCGGATCGACGTTGTATGGCGGGGGGCAGATGAGCGCAGCATGAATAAGCGCTGCGAGGTCAGCGGAATGAACAGAATCATCGCAGGATCGGGTGCGGAATGCCCGGAATTACGGCATGTCCCGCTTAGTCCGTAGGCTGGGTCAAGCGCAGCGCGACCCAGCTTTTTCCGGAACTACAATTATTGCTGGGTCGCGCAAATGCTTGACACAGCCTACGACCTACCCCTTCAGCACCTTCGACAGCGTCGTGCCGAGCGCGGCCGGGCTGTCGGCCATGGCGATGCCGGCCGACATCATGGCCTCGATCTTGTCCTCGGCCTTGCCTTTGCCGCCCGAGATGATCGCGCCCGCATGGCCCATGCGGCGGCCGGGAGGCGCCGATGCGCCCGCGATAAAGCCGGCCATCGGCTTCTTGCGCCCCTTGGCGGCCTCGCGCTTGATGAAATCGGCCGCTTCTTCCTCGGCCGAGCCGCCGATTTCGCCGATCATAATGATGGAGTGTGTATCGGGGTCGGCCAGGAACATCTCGAGGACGTCGATGAACTCGGTGCCCTTCACGGGATCGCCGCCGATGCCGACCGCTGTCGACTGGCCAAGGCCCGCGTCGGACGTCTGCTTGACCGCTTCATAGGTCAGCGTGCCCGAGCGCGACACGATGCCGACGGTCCCCTTCTTGAAAATGTTGGCGGGCATGATGCCAATCTTGCAGGCGTTCGGCGTCAATACGCCAGGGCAGTTCGGCCCGATCAGGCGCGACCAGGAGCCGGCCAGCGCGCGCTTCACGCGCACCATGTCGAGCACCGGGATGCCCTCGGTGATGCACACGATCAGCGGGATTTCCGCGTCGATCGCTTCCAGAATGGCGTCTGCCGCATAGGGAGGCGGTACGTAAATCGAGGTCGCGGTCGCGCCGGTCTTGGCTTTAGCCTCCGCGACGGTATCGAAGATCGGCACGTTCCCGAGCTTGGCGTCGGGGTGCTTGGCCCCGCCTTTGCCGGGCGTCACGCCGCCGACGATCTGCGTCCCGTACTCCATTGCCTGGATGGTATGGAACGTACCCTGACTGCCGGTGATGCCCTGGCAGATCACTTTGGTATTCTTGTCGACGAGGATTGCCATGAAGTGCCCCTGTTTGGTCGGGGCTGCTTGTGGGACAGAAATGGTCCGGGATCAAGTCCACCGATTGTCCGGGCTGACGAGGGCAAGCGAGCGCATCAAACGCCAGCAAACGGATTGAGTGCGCGCACGGTGCCATAGCTTTGCCCGTGGTTCAGATCCTCGGTGTATAAAATCGGTGCCTGCAGTCGTTCAGCTGCGGCAATTACAGCTGCGTCCCAGTAGCTGATTCGGTAGCGCTCGGACAAAATGATCGCGGCCTTGATCAATGCCATATCGGTCTCGACCAAGGGCAATTGCTCGAGCCGCTCGATCCAGGCAAGCGCACGTGACGCGCTCAACCCGATATGAGCCTTGCGCCGGACGTTGACATAAAATTCCTGAAGCACTTGGCTCGAGGTGCCGAACTCATCCCCGGCTATGAGGTCGCGCGCCCGCTTTCTTTTGGGCTCGGCGTGTTCCCGGCCCATCGCTGCGTAAATCAGTATGTTCGTGTCCAGGAAGTACGGCACGCTCATGGGTTGCTTCCCGGCTCCACGTCCAATCGGGTCCAAGCCGGCCGTCCGACTCGTCGCTCAACCGCGCCAACTCCGCGCGCGCGCTGGCGCTCTGAGCCCGTTGACGTGCCAGATTGCCCAGGTACTCGCGAACGAGAGCATTGACCGTCGTCTCCCGCTCAGCCGCGATCTTGCGGGCCTCCCGGAGCACATCCTCTTCAATGGCGAGCGTGATGTTCTTCATGTTACACAGGATATGTGTGACTGTGGAACATGTCAATGTTGGATCAGGCTGTCGCAAGGGCGGCAACACCCTATTTCTGCTGCGGCAGCTTGACGCCCGCGTCCTGGATGACCTTGCGGTACATCGGGACTTCGCGCTGCAGGCGTTCCATGTGGCCCTTGCCTGGCCGCGCTTCGACCTTGAACCCGGACTTGACGAACTTTTCGCGCATGTCCGGTTTGGCGAGGATTGCAAGCATCTCCTTCTCGATGCGGGCGACGATCTCCGGAGGTGTCTTGACCGGAGCGGACAGCGCGACGTAGTTGTCGAACACGTAGTCCTTGTAACCGACCTCCAGCATTGTCGGGACGTCGGGCAGATCATGCCAGCGCTTCTCACCGGTGACCGCGAGCGCAACCGCCGTGCCCGCCGAGACGTGCGCCCGCGCCGTCGAGATCGCGCCGCAATAGCATTGCACCGAGCCGCTCAGCAGCGCCTGCATCGCCTGTCCGCCGCCGGTATGGAACACCGTAGCCATCTGCTTGATGTCCTCGCGCAGTTTCAGCAGCTCGGTGGCCAGATGCGGCGTGTTGCCGACCGGCGGGGTGGCGAAGTTGAACTTGGACGGGTCCTTCTTCACGAGTGCGATGAAGTCCTTCATCGTTTTGGCGCCGAGGCTGGGCTGGACGCAGTAGATGTTGGGCGTTGTTGCGATCTCGGTGATCGGCGCGAAGTCCTTCAATGCATCGTAGGGGATATTGTCGAACAGGCTTGGGTTGATGGCGTAGCCGCTGGTGGAGATCAGCAGCGTGTAGCCGTCCGCATCGGCGCGCGCCGCGCGGCCCATGCCGATATTGCCGCCGCCGCCGCCAACATTTTCGACGATCACTGAACCGCCCAACGCTTCCTGCAGAGCGGGCGCGATCAGCCGTGCCGAAACGTCGGATGGGCCGCCAGGTGTGTTCGGCACGATCAGTTTGATCGGCTTGTCGGGATAGGCAGCAAAGGCAGCCGTGCCGCGCAGGATAGCGGGGGCTGCGAGGCCGGCGGCGGCGATCAGTCCCGCGCGGCGGATAAGGTTTCGGCGGGTCAAGGCTCTATTGGATCGCGGCATGCTGTCCTCCCTATTGCCCATCCTGTTTGCGAAATGCGGGCTTGGACGACGATCCTATGCGGAGCGGTTGGTAAGCTCAACGCTGTGTGAGTACGCAACTCGCATCGTAGTATTATAACGCCGCGCACAAAGTTCGACTCGTCATCCTCGACCGAAGTAAGCCGAAGGCGAACGAGCGTCGGGGACCCAGCACAAGACTCGTGCGAAGCACGCACTATTGTATTGACGCCTTCGGCGACTTCTTGTGCTGGGTCCCCGACGCGGCTGCGCGCGTGAAGCGGCGCTCGCCGGTCGAGGATGACGGGTTGAAGGTTTCGCTCGACGGTATGAGGCCAATGAATTGGAGAGCAAGACGCGGGAGGCGAGCGCACACGTGCCGAGATAGGCTCTGGCAAGGTTCAGACTATTCCGTTTGCGGAGATCGGCGTGCCGAGGGCTCGGCGACGAACAGGAAAACAAGGCGATGACGGCTGACATTCCCGTCCATATGGAAACCGATGAGCAACGCTGGCGCGCCGTCGCGACGCGCGACAAATCGGTGGATGGCCGGTTCTATTATGCCGTCCGCACGACCGGCATCTATTGCAAGCCGTCCTGCCCGTCTCGTCTCCCGAACCGCTCGAACGTGACCTTCCACGACACGATCGAAGGGGCCGAAGAGGCTGGCTTCCGCGCCTGCAAACGCTGCCGGCCCGATGCCGTGCTGAGCGAGGGAGCGGAATCCCAGGCCGTGACGGCGGCTGCACGCATGATCGAAGAGGCGATCGCCAGGGAATGCAAAGTACCTGGGCTCGATGCGTTGGCGGCGAAAGCGGGGTTCTCGATGTTCCACTTCCACCGCATGTTCAAGAGCGTGCTCGGCGTCACACCGAAGGCCTACGAGGCCGCGATCAGAGCACGACGCGTTGGCGCGGCATTGAACGACGGGGGGCGAGTGACGGATGCCATCTACGACGCGGGCTACTCATCCAGCAGCCGGTTCTACGAAACCGCTACCGCCAGACTCGGCATGGCACCACGCGCACGGCGGGATGGCGGCGACGGGGAAACGATCCGCTACGCCTTCGGTGAAACGACGCTCGGCCGGGTGCTGGTCGCTGAAACCGGGCGCGGCGTCTGTGCGATCCAGCTCGGCACCCGCGATGCCGACCTCGTTGCCGAGCTGACGCTGCGCTTCCCCAAGGCGACGCTCGTCGTCGACGCTGCCAACCTTGCCGATCGCGTGGTGGCGGTCGTTGCGTTGATCGAAAAACCCGGTCCGCATCAGCTGCCGCTCGATGTGCGCGGCACCGCGTTCCAGGAGCAGGTGTGGCAGGCGCTGCAGTCGATTCCCGCCGGGGAGACCGCGACATACACCAAAATCGCTGTCGCGGTTGGCCGCCCCAAAGCGGTGCGTGCGGTCGCGGCGGCCTGTGCCGCAAACCCAACGGCGGTAGCTATCCCCTGCCATCGTGTGGTGCGATCCAACGGCGACGTGTCCGGGTACCGCTGGGGTGTCGCGCGCAAGACCAAGCTGTTGACGCGCGAGCGCAAGAAATAGCCGCCGCCTACCAAAGTAGGGATCGCGACGACTGCTGCTTGCGCAAGATTATTCCTGCTTGCCCTGGATCAGTCCGGTCAGCGAACCGAACAGGCCGGGCTGGCAATTGCCGTTGGGGCCCATGACGACGCCGCTCTCGCCGCGCATCCGTGCATCCTGAAGCGCGCGTTCGCAGAATGCGGCGTGGCGCTTTTCGCGATCGGCCTTCGATTGCGCCCGGCGGTCTTCCGGATCGACCGGCCAAGCTTCGCCCCCAGGCGCAGCGGCGAGCGAGCCGGTGACAGGCTCGGGGAGTTTGTCGTGAGATGGCGGCAGCACCAAGCCTGGGCGGGCTTCGACCTTGGTGTCGGCAAGCCGTTTTTGGCCGGAGCCCGAAAGGCCCATCGCATCGAACACGCCGCCTTGCAACTCGACGCCATCGAAGCCACTGCAGCCACCCGCAAGCGTTGCAACGCCCAAGGATGCCGCAAGAGCAAGCGTTCTGCAGGAGTTCATCAGGCGGTTGCGAGTTAGGCTCGACATCGCAAAATCCCCCGGGCGGCGGTTCGCGCCTGCCCACTTATCCATGCCGCCTAGCTGGAACTTCAGCCCGGCAGCGAATGCACCACCCCGCGATTGCCCGCACTTTAGGGCGCATTTGCGGCGCCCTGACGACTCGGGACGAACGAGTCGTACAACAGCCCGATCACGCCCGCAACGATTGCCACGTCGGCAATATTGAATACGTACCAGGAATAGTTAAAGGCGTGAAGGAGGTAGAAGTCGGCCACACCGCCTAGCCAGAGCCGGTCGATCGCGTTGCCGATCGCGCCGCCCACGATCATGCCGACGCTGATGGCCATCAGTTGGCCGGTCCCCGCACGTGCGATCCACACCAGCATGGCAAGTGATGCGACGAGGGCGAACAATGAAAGTGCAAACTGCGGCACGGCCTCGCTTCCGATATTGTAGCTAACGCCTTTGTTGATCACGTAGACGAGGTCGAGGAACGGCGTCACAGTTACCGGACCGTGTTCCCGGACGCGGTCCTCGATACGGAATGACTTGATCATCCAAATCTTGTTGGACTGGTCGGCAGCCAATGCGACGAGTGCGGTCGACAGGCAGAGCCGCGACAATGGCCCCCACAGCCAGCCACAGATGCCAGAACCGCTCGATTTTCCGATCTCGTCCATGGCTGTCCTGTCAATCATTCGATGACTCACGTCAAGAGCGCCGCCCGCTTAAGGCCTGAGTTGGGCCTTTTTATCGCCCTGTTGGCTCGGCACGGTGACAGTATTGCTCGGGGACACTTCATGTCAGCGACCGCAAAGGCCATCGTGCTTCTGGCCGCCGTGACAGCATTGCTGCTCGCGGAACCGCCGGTTGCGCTGGCCCAGGCAACAGAACTGGGCAGGCCGGCCAATTGGGCCGAGACGCTGGATGCCGGCCTGGCGATGGTCGGTCGGGTGACCTCGAATGTAACGACGTGGGTGGTCACGGGATACGCGCGCCGCCCGCTCGTCATGATCGGCCTTGGTGGCGTGCTTCTAATACCTCCGTTGGCGATTGCGGGGCTGTTGCTCTACCGCCGCCGCCCACGGGAGCGTGAAGCGCCAGCCGATGCGGCACTCGCCATCGCGTCCGTGGCCTGGATCGAAGTCGATGGCAAAGGGATGATCGCGATGCCGTCGGGCCGGGACATCATGCAGATCGGGCGCGAACAGGACAACGATATCTGCCTGGATGACGACAGGGTACATCGCTACCACGCCATCATCGAGCGCGCGCATGGCCGGGGCTATACAATTACCGACATCGGCGGCCCCGACGGCAACGGCCTCTGCATCAATGGTGCACGCCTGGAGTCGGGCATGCTCGCCGACGGCGATACGATCGAGCTGGGGAGCTCGAAACTGAGATTTGCGACCGCGGCGTAGCGGTTTGAAGTGGCGTGATCGGGAAGGCCCAACTGGGAGAGGGAGACACATAGATGAGCATCGATAACGACCGCGGCGGTCCCGCGCGGATGGCCCAAGGAATTCTGGGCTCACTCCGGGAAGCGCTCGCGGCCGCCAGCCGCGACGAGACGGCGCGTGCACCAGCCGAGGCCGTGGCGCGGCCGGCTACTGTCCCTCCAGCATTACCCGTCAGCGAGAGTAGAGAGGATCAAGCCGTGATGATGCGACCAGCAGCTCCCAGCGCCGCCGATGCCGCCCGCGAAGCGCGCGGTGGAACGCCCAACATTCCGCCCGCCGATGCCCCGCCAACCACACGCGTGATCCGTGCGGCAAAACCCGCTGGTCCGGCTGACGGCGATGCGACCGCGCGCACCCGGTTCGTGCGTGGCAAGCAGCCGATCGCGCGGCAGAGTTTTCATCAGGATCCCGTGGTCGGCTGGCTTGTGATCGTCGGCGGCCCGGGCCTTGGTGCGCACAAACCGATCTACGAGGGTAACAACACGGTCGGTCGCGGCCCGAGCCAGCGCATCGCGATCGACTTCGGCGACGATGCGATCTCGACCGAGGAGCAGGCCTATAT
The DNA here is from genome assembly GCA_945903565.1 of Devosia equisanguinis. Classification (GTDB taxonomy): domain Bacteria; phylum Pseudomonadota; class Alphaproteobacteria; order Rhizobiales; family Hyphomicrobiaceae; genus CAMDPA01. The sequence goes on from CAMDPA010000002.1 coordinate 14,459, forward strand.
CCGCTACGAGGGCGCCGACCGCAGCTTCCTGTTCGTACCGAACCTCGCCAAGACCAACGTCGTCGCGGTCAACGACAAGCGGCCGACGTCAGCCGTGACTTTGAACGCGATGGATGTCATCACGATGGGCCGCACGCAGCTCGTGTTCGTGCCGTTCTGCGGGCCGGAATTCGACTGGGCCGACATCAGCGAAACCAAGGGTTGATGCTTACCTATCTTGCCGCCATCGCCGCCAGCCAAGGCGCGCGCCAACAACAGGAGGATGCCGCCGCGCTCTGGCCGGGCCCGGCGACGTCTCCGCCTGCGTTCGACCAGCCGCCGGAGGAAGGCCGTCTGGTCGCCATCCTGGCCGACGGCATGGGTGGCCACGCGGGTGGCGCCTTGGCGAGCCGCATCGTCTGCGCGCACTTTTTCGAGGCCTTCGCGGGGGCGCCCTTTTCCGTGCGAGAGCGGCTCGAAACGGGTCTATGGGCCTGTAACGATGCGATCGCGCAGCAGGTTTCCGGAAATCGTGCGCTCGACGGCATGGGGGCAACGCTTGTCGGGGCGGCGTTCGGTCCCGATGGCTTGGAGTGGGTGAGCGTCGGCGATAGCCCGCTCTATCTGTGGCGGGACGGTGAGATCGCGCTCGTCAACGAGGATCACTCGCTGGCGCCGCTGCTCGACGAGCTGGCGCGGGCCGGCAAGATTTCAGAGAACGAGGCACAGACCGATTCGCGCCGCAATATGCTGCGTTCGGCGGTCACGGGGGAGGATATCGAGCTGGTCGATCTCGCGGCAAAGCCGCTGGCGCTGTTGCCCGGCGATTGCGTGATCCTGGCCAGCGACGGCATTCATACGATCGACGAGACCGAAATCTCACGGATCGTCGCGGCCTATCTGGCCGACGGCCCGCAAGCTGTCGCCTCGGCGCTGGTTCGAACGGTCGATAACGTGCGTGACCCGCACCAGGACAACGTTACGGTGGTGGTCATCGTCCCGCAGGTCGACTGACGCGCGACTTAATCCTTCGCGCGGTCAGCGGCAGCGACGCGGCGCTCCATCAATCCAAGTACGATCGCCCCGGTGACCATCAGTGCATTTAGGCCGACGAAGCAGGCAGCCAGAACCGTGAACATGGGAGTGATCCTCCGTGTTGGGGGCGTCGAGCCGGGCCGAACCGGAGGTGTGGACATTGAACGTGATCGCGAGCCGAGCCCACCTTGGATCCGCGATTTTTCTAAGGTTTATTACTAAGGAATTAAAACTACAAGCTATCCTGATGGCCGATACAGAACGGCCACAAGCGATGTCCACCGCTATTTTATTGGTTGGCGCTTGCGGCGAGCTTTGCTGGCTATGCGCGGTATCGGTTGCGGCGGGCCGAGCAACCGAATAATCCTGCGGCTCCGTTGCAGAGTGCGCATTCGATCGTCGAGGAACCACCCGCATGAAGATCTTCACCTACTGGCGTTCGCTCGCGACGTTCCGTGTGCGCATGGCGCTGAACCTCAAGAACCTCAAGGCCGAGGAAATCGAGGTCGATCTTTCCGCCGGCCATCAGATGAAGCCGGAGTTTGCCGCCATCAATCCGATGAAGGCGATTCCTGTGTTCATCGACGACGACGGCACGACGCTGCATCAGTCGTTGCCGATCATGGAATACCTCGACGAGCGCTATCCCGATCCGGCCCTGATGCCGCGCGATCCCGCCGGCCGCGCGCGGGTACGGGCGCTGGCACAGATGACGGTGGCGGACAGCCATCCGCTGGTGGTGCCGCGCGTGCGCGCTGATCTCGCCAGCCGCTTTGGCGCGACGCCCGAGCAGGTGACGCGCTGGGCGCAGACGTGGCTGATCGCGGGCCTCGATGCCTACGAGACCACACTGAAGCGCGACAAGGAAACCGGCGACTTCTGTCACGGCAACGCCATCACGATCGCAGACATCTGCCTGGTCAGTCACGCCGCCGGCACGCGCTTTTTCGAAGGCACGATCGACGGACATCCCACGGTCAAGCGCATCGTCGAGCGCTGCCTTGCTGACGAGCGTATCGCGCGTGCGCATCCCTTGCGTCAGCCCGGTGCGCCCAAATCGGTGTGAGCCGTTGGGGCTCGCGCCTCGAACGGACCTGCGTTTGGACTTTTTGCAATCTGGGCCGGACTTCGAGAAACGGCAGGGCGAGGGGCGCTGTGCGACAACATACGGTGCCCCGCATCCTCATCCCGGTCGCCCGCGCCTTCAGGAGCCTACTTGGTGTCTACCAGCGTCTTAAGGACCTCTCGATGGGGTCCGCGGGGCCTCTGAGTCGTAGGATCGCCGAGCCGGACGCTTGCAGGGCGCAAGCTGTGAAGCTGGAAAATCAACCCGTAATAGCGTATCCTGAGCGATGAAGGAGCAAAGCCTAATCATGGGCCGCGAGGACATCATTGCGCGCATACGGGAGCGAGCCGAGGCCGTCAGAGCCTTGGGCGCGACGGCGCTTTACATTTACGGTGCGCGAGTGCGCGGTGATGAGAGGGCCGACAGCGACCTCGACGTGTTTGTGGACTTCGATCCTACAAAGTTCGGGTTCGTCGAACTTGTCGAACTCGAGGACATGCTGTCCCGCGAGCTTGGCCTAAAGGTTCAGCTCGGTACCCAAGATGCACTGCACCCGCTGATGAAACCGGCCATCGAGCGCGATGCCGTGCGGGTATTGTAGAGCCTCCGATGCAAGACGACCTGATCCCGCTGCCTGACATCCTCAAGGAAATCGATGTCCTGCATTCGGTCCGGGATCGCACGACCCTCGATGATTTTAAAGCCAGTGCCTCCGATGTGCGCGCCACGTCCTATTCGATTATGGTGATATCAGAGGCCGTGCGCCGCATTCCGGCGGAATGGCTCGATGAATTTCCGGCGACGCCGTGGCACGCCATCCGAACAATCGGCAACAAGCTTCGCCATGAATATCAGCACATCAGCGAAATCATCCTTTGGGGCGTCATCGCGACTCATTCAGCCACGCTGAAAACGACCATTGAGGAAATGCTCGTCAGACATAGTTAAGCCAACCCGCATGGACACTGGCCGTCATCTTCGACCGAAGTGAGCCGAAGGCGAACGAGCCTCGGAGACCCAGCGCAAGGCTCGCACCAAGCCCGCACTGTGAACATGATTTCCAGTGCCCTCTGTACGTCTTGCGCTGGGGCCGCGTCGCACACGGTTTGCCAGCAGGGGAAATTCTTGTGACGTGCCCTCGTCGGTCGGTGCTGAGTTCCCTTCGCGCGACGCCCCACATTCCCAAGCGCATCGCGCGCGCGCATCCATTGCGTCAGCCCGGTGCGCCCAAATCAGCGTGACGGCGGTAATCACTCCGCGAACAGCGCATCGGCAGCGGCAATGTACGCCGCCGGTCGCTCACGCGGCAGGTTATGTCCGCATTGACCGAGCAAGTGCACGTCCGCGTCCGCCAACCGCGCGGCGAGTTTTATCGTCGTCTCCGCCGCCGGACATGGCTGGTCGTTGCGCCCGTGCAGCATCACCACCTTGGCGCGGATCGCGGCGAACTCCGCGTCGGTGATGACGCCGGCATCGAGATAGCGCTGGCGTGGCGCGGCGAACATGTCAGCGAAATACGTCGCGTAATCGCTGCCGCTGAGAAAGCGCAGGCGGTCCTCGATCATCGCATCGGTGACGGCGGCGGGATCGTGCACCATGCGTTGCATTGCCGCCCGTAGAGCGCCGGTTTCGGCCGGCGCCGACCAGAACGCATCGAGCGCCATCGGCAGCACATAGGGCGCACCGACGCTGCTCGATGTCAGCACCTTCGTGATGCGCGGGCAGCGCGCCGCCAGCTCGAGCGCGACGGCGCCGCCCATCGAGTGACCGGCAACGCCACATGGCCCCGGTGGCAATAGGTCAAGCATCGCTTCGGCTTGCCGCACCCAAAGCTCGACGTCGAAGTAGGGCGGTGCGGGTTTGCGGCCGGAATTGCCGAAGCCGATGAGATCGGTCGCGACGATCCGGAACTTCGTAGCCAGCGGCTCCAGCACCGGTCCGAAATTGCCCTGGATCGACGTGCCCGGGCCGACCCCATGCAACATCAGGAACGGGAAGCCGGAGCCGCCTTCCCAAAAGTGGACCTTGATGCCGTCGAACTCGGTCAGTCTACTTGCCAACACGTGTTGCCTCCAGCCTGCCCCTGAGCAGCGCGCTTCCCGGCTCACCGAATCACGACGATCGCCGCAGCCGTGAGTCCGGACAGAAAATTGTGCTTCCTAAAGCGTCCAGCCGATCTTGCGGTCGAGCGAATACGGGCCCGGGCCGCGCAGCGCGATGGCAAGGAAAATCGCGCCCCATAGCAGCGTGAATTCGTAGCCGCGATTGAGCCACGAGAAGCCATTGCCCCAATAGATCATCGTGATGATGAGCATCTGGATTGCCGCAGCCGGTGCGAAGAAACGTGTGAGCAGCCCCAGCGCGATGCAGATGCCGCCGACGAACTCGATGCCGATCAGCACATAGGTCCACATCAGTGCGGGCTCGAACCCACGTTCGCCGACGGCCTTGGCCGCAATTGCGGGGCCCCGCGCGATCTTGCCCCAACCGTGCACGGCAAGCGTCAGCCCCGCGGCGACGCGAACGATCAGCCAGGAGAGCGGCTCGACGATGTTATAGAACGGCCGCAGGAACGGCAGCAGCAGCTTGGGCTCGCCCGTAGTGCTCGACATGTTTCCCCCTTGAACCGGCCACGTCGTTGGCGGTGGCCTGATCGCAGTGTAGTCGCACGTCGAGCCTTCGCAAGTTGCCTTTCCTGAGAGCGCTCCGGCTCGCGCCGCTGGCGCGAGTGGGGCCAGCCCCACAGCCCCGCTGGGAGGAGACCTCCCAGACCCACCCTTCTTTACGCTTTAGATTGTGCGGTTCGCGGCAAGGTGCGAGACCCTACACGTGCCGATTATTCCGCCGCCATCTTCGGCGCGGCACCTTGCAACGCCTTGAGAACACGCGGTGGCGACATCGGCTGCTCGCGCATCCGCACGCCGGTGGCGTTGTAGATCGCGTTGGCGATGGCCGCGATCGGTGGGATGATCGGGACTTCGCCGACACCACGCACGCCGTAGGGATGCAGCGGGTTCGGCACCTCGACGATTTCCGCGCTGAGCGGGGGCAGGTCCGAGGCGACGGGTACGCGGTAGTCGAGGAAGCCGGGGTTCAACAGCCTGCCCTTGTCGGAGTAGATGTACTCCTCGTTGAGCGCCATGCCGATGCCCTGCGCCGCCGCGCCATGCCACTGACCCCGTACGAACTCGGGATACACGGCCTTGCCCGCGTCCTGGACGATCGTGTAGCGCAGCACCTTCACAGCGCCGGTCGCGCGGTCGACCTCGACATCGCAGATGTGCGTGCCAAAGCCTGGCCCCTGACCGGTGACGTTGATCTCGGCGTGGCCGGCGATGGTGCCGCCGTACCATGCCGCCTCGCGCGCGATATCCGCGACCGACATCGGTTTGAAGTCGCCGACGTTGGCGCCTGCGGGCCGGGCGTGGCCATCCTCCCACACGACTTGATCGGGCTTGACGTTCCACTTCTTGGCGGCAACGTCGATCATGCGGGTGATCGCATCGCGCGCGCATTTGACGGCGGCCATGCTGCCCGCCGCCGTGCCTCGACTACCCGCCGTCATGAAGTTGAAGCCGAGCGATGAGGTATCGCTGGGGACTGCGCGCACGCGGTCGTGGGGTACGCCGAGTTCTTCGGCCACGATCATCGCCAACGCCGCGCGCCCGCCGCCGGTCACGTCGACCGTGCCGTAAATGAACGACGCGGTGCCGTCCTCGTTGATGTTGAGGGTGGCGGAGGTCTCCATGCCGATCGTGAACCAGAACGCCGTGGCGATACCGCGCCCCTGATTGGGTCCCAGCGGAACCTTCATGTGCGGATGCGCCTGCGCGGCCTTCAGTGTTTCGATGTAACCGATCGGGCCGAGCTTGGGTCCGAAGTGGGTCTGCGTGCCCTCCTTCGCCGCGTTCTTGAGGCGGAACTCGATCGGATCGATCTTCAGCTGCTCGGCAATCTCGTCGACCACCGTCTCGACCGCGAAGGCGACCATCGGCGCGCCCGGCGCGCGGTAGGCCGCCACCTTCGGGCGGTTGCACACGACGTCGTTGCCGACGACGAGCACGTTCTCCAGATCGTAGCGCGTGAAGACAGTGACGGCGCACAACGGCAGCGAGGAGCCCGGGAAGCACCCGGCCTGATAGTTGAGCAGCGCCTCGCCGGCGACGAGGCGGCCGTCCTTGGTCGCGCCCATCTTGACCTTGACGTGCGTGCCCGACGTCGGACCCGTGGCGCGGAACACCTCGTCGCGCGTCATCACCATCTTCACGGGACGGCGCGCCTTTTGCGACAGCTTCACCGCCAAGGGTTCGAGGTACACGTTGTTCTTGCCGCCGAAGCCGCCGCCCAACTCGCACGGCGTGACCTTCACCTTCGAGACGTCCATCTTGAGCAGCTTGGCGATCTGCGAGCGGAACACGAAGTGGCCCTGCGTCGCGGTCCACACCTCCGCCACGCCGCCGTCCGTGTAATTGGCGATCGAGGCCTGCGGCTCGATGTAGCCCTGGTGCGTCGCCTTGGTGCGGAACTCGCGCTCGATGATGATATCGGCTTTGGCAAACCCGGCCTGGATGTCGCCGAGTTTGCTCGTCAACACGGCGGCGATGTTGGACGGTTTCGTCGGCGGTGGCTGTACACCCTTGGTGATCTGCTCTTCATGTAGAAGCGGAGCGTCCGGTTTCATCGCTTCTTCCACGTCGATGACGTGTGGAAGCACGTCGTAGACCACGTTGATGAGCTTCAAAGCGGCCTTGGCGATCGACTCCGATGTGGCGGCGACGGCGGCTACGGGGTGGCCGTCGTACAGCACTTTCTCGCGCGCCATCATGTTGCGGGTGACGTCGCGGAAGTTGATCATCAGCTCGCCGGATGCGGCGTGCTCGACAACCATGTCCGGGAAGTCGTCGCGGGTCACAACCGCCTTCACACCGGGCAATTTCTCGGCTGCGGAGATATCGATCGAGCGCACCCAGGCGTGCGCATGCGGGCTGCGCAGAACCTTGCCGATCAGCTGTCCGGGCAGGTTGATATCGGCGGCGTAGCGGGCGCGACCCGTGACTTTATCCACGACGTCGGAGCGCAGGTTAGGATTGCCACCGACGATCTTGAGGTTTTTCTTCTCGTACTTGAGCGCCGTGCCGAACGGTGTTGGTGCCTTACCCATGGTTCAAGCTCCCCTCATCTCTTTGGCGGCGTCCATCACCGCTTCGACAACGTTGTTGTAGCCCGTGCAGCGGCACAAATTTCCGGCGAGGTAGTAGCGCACTTCCTCTTCGGTCGGATTGGTGTTGCGCTCGAGCAGGCTGCGCGCCGCCATCAGCAGGCCCGGCGTGCAGATGCCGCATTGCAGGGCGACATGCTCGATGAACTTGCGCTGCAGCAAGTGCAGATTCTCGCCCTTCGCCATGCCTTCGATGGTGTCGATCGACGTGCCCTGCGCCTCGACGCCGAGCATCAGGCACGAGCAGACGAGCACGCCGTCGACGGTAATGGAGCACGCGCCGCAATCGCCGGTTCCGCAGCCCTCTTTCGTGCCGGTCAGCTCCAGCTCGTCGCGCAGCACATCGAGCATGGATTGTTGTGGCTCGCACAGGAAGTCGACGGCATCGCCGTTGATGACGGTGCTTACGTGATGCTTTTTGGGCATTGGGCTCCCTCGCTGTATGAGCTCGGGCCGCGGTGCGGCCTGCCGGATCGATTGGCTCGGCTGGGATACTAGACGCGCGACAGCTTGGACGCCAGCGGCCCAACAGCGGCCAGACAGGCAGTCTTTCAGCCGGCTGGCGGGCGCCAGCGCTGGAAGTGGCGCTCGATGCGCTGCAGGATCGCGGAGATGCCTATGCCGGCGACCGCGATGACGATCACGCAGGCGAACAGCAGGTCGGTCTTGAACGACATGCCGGCTTGGCCGACGAGATAGCCGACGCCCTTGCTGCCGGCGAAGAACTCACCGACCACCACGCCGATCAAGCCATGTGCGAGGCCCTGGCGCAGGCCGACGATGATGAACGGTACCGACGAGGGCAGCACCACCGTGCGGAACAGATCCCACTGCGTCGCGCAGAACGATCTCGCCGCGCCCAGCAGCTGGTCGTCGGTGGTGCGCACACCCGCCATTACGTTGAGCAGGATCGGGAAGAACGCGGACAGGAACACGATCACGACCTTGGAGGCGAAGCCCAAGCCGAACCACATCACGATCAGCGGTACGAACACGATGCGCGGTGTCGAATAGAGGCTGGTGATGAACGGGTCGAGGATCAGGCGGGGCAGCTTGTACCAGCCGAGCAGGATGCCGAGCGGGATGCCCAAAGCGGCCGCGATGCCGAAGCCGGCGGCGAAGTTTTGTGCGGAAAAAACGATATGCTCGATCATATCGCCTTCGCCGGCAAGGCCGCTCCATAGCCGGGCGAAAATCGCCGAGGGCCCGCTGAAGAACAGCGGATCGATCCGGCCCGCTGACCACATCAGCTCCCAACCAGCGAGCACGATCGCAACCGCCAGGCCACCGACGATCAGCGCCTCGTTACGCGCGTAAAAACTCACGCGTGGACGGATCGGCGCATCGGCAGATATCGCGACCGTCACATCGGCTTGCGTGTCGGGAAGGCTCATGGCGTCACCGCCGGGTCCGCTCCGCCACGCACAAGGCCGGCGCGTTCGGCCTCCTCCTCGATCAGCGCCCAGATGTCGTCGAGCAGCGCCAGAAACTCCGGACGGCGCTTGATGGCAAGCTGCCTGGGCCTGGGGAAAGGCACCTTGAATTCGGCCTTCAACCGGCCTGGCCGTGTGCCGAACACCAGCACGCGATCGGCGAGATAGACGGCTTCGTCGATTTGATGCGTGACGAACAGCACGGTTTTGGAATGCTCCTGCCAGATCCGCATCAGCTCGGCCTGCATGAATTCGCGCGTCTGCGCATCGAGTGCCGCGAACGGCTCGTCCATCAGCAGGATTTCGGGATCGGTGGCGAGGGCGCGGGCGAGGTTCACGCGTTGTTGCATACCGCCCGACAGCTCGGCGGGAAAGCGCCGCTCGAAGCCCTTGAGGCCGACCAGCTCGATAAGGCCTTGTGCGCGCGCGGCCATTTCGGCTGGGGTGAATCTGCGATGTAACTGCATGCCGTAGGTTACGTTGTCGAATGTCGTGCGCCAGGGCAGCAGGCGGGCCTGCTGGAACACCATGGCTCGGTCCTGTCCTGGCCCCGAAATTGACCTTCCCGCGATCTCGATGGCGCCGTGGTCGAACGGCAGCAAACCCGCGACGATGTTGAGAAACGTCGTCTTGCCACAACCTGACGGACCGACAATGCAGACGAACTCGCCGTCGGCGATGTCGAGGTTAATGTCGGAGAGAGCTGCCAGCGGTGTATCCTCGCCACTGGCCCAGAAGTGCTTGGCGACGTGGCGCGCGGAGAGTTTTGCGGAGCGCGATGGTTTGGTGCTGGCGTTGGCGGCGTCCATGGTCAGCGAAAAGCCTCCGCGCGCATCCGCTCGATCTCCGGCTTGATCGAGGGGCCGTAGAGGTGCTCGATGAATCCCTGATCGATCAGCCGGTCGATCACGCTCTGGTCGAGCGCCTTGCGGAAGTCGAAGCCGACGAGCTCCGGCGACTCCGCCTTGCCGCGCTCGACGATGCCATCGAGGCTCGATTTCGTGATGTAGGGCACCCGCTCGAATACCTGCGCTTTATGGGCCTCATCGTAGAGCCGCTCGACGAGAGACTGCTCGGCCTTGAGATACTTCCGCAGTGTCGCGACAGTGAAAGCCTTGTCGTCGTAAAAGCGCTTGATGGCTTCCATGTGGGCCTTCATGAAGGCATCGACCTGACCGGGATTGTCGGCCAGCGCCTTGCGCCGGATCAGGTACGTTGTCGCGGTCTTGATCGAGCGGTGATCCGACAGGCGGCCAAGCACGGTGTAGCCTTCGTCCGCCAGGATGAAGTGATCCGGTGGCGTCAGCATCGCGGCATCCGCCGTGCCGACGCGAACCGCCAGGGCACGCTGTTGTGGAGCGCCGGCGGGTATCCAGTTGATGCCCTTGGTCTCGACCTTCAACGCATTGAGCAGCGCCAGCGCATAGTGATACGGGGGATCTCCGGGGCGGCCGATCGCGATGCGCTTGCCGGTCAGCGCTTTCGCGTCGGGGATCGATTTGGCGCCGACCAGCACGAATTGCCCGATCTGCAACGGACTGGAAATGACAACGAGGTGCTGGCCTTTCATGGCCGCGAGCAGCGCGGTGTCGAGACCGAGATTGTGCGCGAACGCCTCGCCAGATGCGACCGCGGCCGGGCCCGCGGGATGCAGCGCGAACATCACCTTCATGTCGAAGCCGTGCTTGGCGAAGTAGCCGCCATCCTGGGCGAGCCAGACCGGCCAGCTCGTGGTCCCCGTGGTCGGGTAGACCATCATCGCCGGCAGCGGCGGCGCCGTGGTCTGCGCTAGGGAAGGAACGGGGGCGGCGTATGCAAGCATCGCAGCAAGCATGATGCCGGGCACTTGCCTGGTCCACCTCATCGTCCCCTCCATGTGCTGCAGCATTTGCGGGAATGGTAACCCAGGTGTGCGCTGGATCATAGTTGCTCGCAAGCCTCAGTCATCAAGCCTCAGTCCTGAAGCCGGCAGCCCAGCAGTTCCTCGACCATCGCGGTCGCCTTGCGCTTGTCGTAGCGGAGGTAGACGCCCGCCGTGATCGTGTCGGGGCTGCCAGAATGCAGACGCTCGTAGAGTTGCTGGCGTCCGCCGAACGCATCGCCGGTCAGCTCCCATGCAAGCTTGCAGAGACGGGTGCGGGCGAGCGCATTGACGCCCCGGCCACGGGCATAGACATCGAGCAGCGGTTTTAATTCAGGCGTAACAAGATCGTTCTCGCCGGGCAGAAAGATCAACGAACTCGTGCCGATATGTTCGATGATGCTGACGATGCGCTCCGACACCATGCCGATGAAGGCGCGCTTGTGTAGGAGGTTGCCGGGTGCGACCAGGCCACCCTTGGTTGTGACATGGTCGATCTCGGCGACCCGCACGAGATCCTGGAAGATGCGCTTGTAGGTGACAAGCTCGCCAAGTTCGACCTGAACCGCGGGCCGCTGATCGATACCGGCAGTCGTCGCCAGCAGATGCGCTACGCCGATCAATAACTCGAGCCGGGCAAGCAGCTGGATCGCTGCGGCATATCCAGCCCACGCCATAACCCGCGTGCGATAGACGGTATTGGCGACTTCCGGCGCGCGCGCGAGGAACACGCGCTCCCACGGCACGAACACGTCGTCGAAGATTACCAGCGCGTCCTGCTCGTCGAAGCGGGACGAGGCGGGGTGCGAGAAAGGCCCCCGGTTCGCGAACGATGAGCGGCAGACGATCTTGAGGCCATCGGTTGCGATCGGTACGGCGAACCACAACGCGTGATCGCGCTCGCGCGGATTTAGTATGTAGGTTGGCGCAACAAGGATCTCGTTGGCGTAGGCGGGCAGCGTGGCAAGCCGCGCACCCCGTACGACAATGCCACCGTCAAGCTCCCTGACGATCCTCACGCAACGGTCGGGATCCTGCTCAGGCCGCAACGACCTGTCCATCGATGGGTCGTGCAGCGCGTGCGCCAGACACAAATCGTTGTGCGAGGCGAACCGGTGATAAGTGCTCGCATTTTTCGCGAACGCGGGATCGAGACGTTCGAGCTCGTCGGACGCGTCCTTGAAACCGACCGTCATGGCGGCGCAGAAATCGGGATAGCGGCCCATCATGCCGTAGCTCTGCTGGGCCCATATCTCCGCATTCGCACGCCGCTTCTGGAGATCGGCGGCGGAGCGTGGCTCGAGATACGAGTAAGACACCCGTACGCCGCTGGGTTCGAGAAACGTCATCGAATCGCGCGTGCCGGGCGCGTGCTGCAGGTCGTAGATCCGGGCCATCTCGTGGGCGAGGTCGCGGAACTGTGGGTGCTGCGTGACGTCGGCGATCCGCTCGCCGTCGAGCCACACGGCACGGCCATCGCGAAGGCTGTCGAGATAGCGCTGACCGGTCAGCACGCCGGGGCCGATGGGTTCGCTGTTCTCTGCCTTCATTCGCGCCTCCGACACGCCCGCCCTCGCCCGCTTGGGAGGCGACCTCCCAAGCCCACGCACTTCTTTGCCTATCAAAGCGGGAGTTTGGGGGAAATCCAAGCGAGGAGGGGCGGCCAGCGCCCAACTACTTCGACTGTGGCCAAACTTCGTCGGCGATCTCGACGATGTGGCGGAGCTTCGCCATCTGCTCTTGCTCGGAGAGGAGATTGCCGCCGGTGTGGCTGGCGAAGCCGCACTGGGCGCTGAGGCACATCTGCTCGAGCGGCATGTACTTCGAGGCTTCTTCCAGGCGCTTTTTGATCGCGCTCTTGGCTTCGAGTTGACCGAACTTGGAAGTAACAACGCCAAGCACGATCCGCAGGTTGCCTTTAGGCACGAACCGCAGCGGCGCGAAGTCGCCCGATCGCGCGTCATCGTACTCGAGGAAGAAGCCGTCGACCTTCAGCGCGTTGAACATCGCTTCGGCGACCGGCTCGTAGCCGCCCTCCGCGTGACCGCGGCTCAGCGAATTGCCCCGGCACAGATGCACGGTGATCTTCATGTCCTTGGGACGGTCTGCGATCGCGGCGTTGATCAGGCGGGCATACAGGTGGGGCAGCTTGTCGGGGTCCTCGCCGAGGCTCTTGACCCGGTCGCGCATGCCGGCATCGCAGAGGTAGGCGAGATTGGTGTCGTCGAGCTGCAGATAGCGGCAGCCGGCGGCGGCGAGGTCCATCACCTCGGCCTTGTAGACGGCGATAATGTCTTCAAAGAACTTGTCCATGTCGGGATAAACGGCGGCATCGACGCCGCCACGCCCGCCGCGGAAATGCAGCATGCTCGGCGAGGGGATCGTCACCTTAGCCGTGCGCGTCGTTACGCCCTTGAGGAACTCGAACGACTTGCGCTGAATGCCGCCCTCCGGCCAGCCCAGCCGGGCGACCGTCTTGGGCGTCGGCGGCTGCCAGTCGCGCACGACAGTGCCGACGGGCGTATCGGCCTTGGGATGGGAGACCGATGTCGGCAACTGCACGACGCCCTTGATCGAGGTCAGGAAGTCGCCCGACCATGATGTGCGGCGGAAGTCGCCGTCGGTAATCGACTTGAGGCCGGCCTGTTCCTGCATTGCGACGGCGGCGCGGATCAGCCGGTCCTCGACCTCTATGAGAGCGGCCTGGGTGATCTCACCCTTGGCTTTGCGTTCGCGGGCGGTCTTGAGCTCTGCCGGCCGCAGCAGGCTGCCGACCTGGTCGGCACGGAAGGGGGCGTGGTCGTTGGATTTTGGCGAGGCGGTCATGGTTGGTTGAGCCGTGTCGTTGGTGGTTGCAGCAAGACGTCCGCGGCGGTCTCGTTTGACGAAGCCTTGGCGCGAGGGAAAATGATGGCGCAGGCCTTACCGCGTTTGGTGGTGGCTTGTCTTGCTCGCCATCCGCCAACGCGTCAATCCGCCAGGAAGACAAAGCTGCCCGGCGGTGAATGCGTGCCTGATCCTGATCATGGGACGGGTTTCCAATAGGATGCTTCCCACTGGTGCGCGCAGGCCACCTGATCGTGTAGGGTGTCATATCGCTCAAATGACAACATCGAGGGAACGCATCGCCATGGACCGCGCCGCATCCATCACCATTGGCGACATCGAGATCACATCGGTTTGGGACGGTACGCTGAAAGCATCGCTCGATTCGATCCTGCGACTCGATCCCAAGGAAGCTGCCCGGCTTGTCGCGGCGGAGCATGAGGAAACCGGTGTCGATCCGTTAGTGCTGCCGGTGCGCGCTTTTCTGATCCGCACAGGCAGCCGTCTCGCGCTCGTCGACACCGGCTCGGGCAATACGAAGGGACCGACCATGGGGCATCTGCCGCGCAGCTTCGCAGCGCTGGGCGTGGCCGCTGGCGATATCGGCTGCGTGCTGATGACCCATCTTCACATGGACCATATCGGCGGGCTCATCGACGAGAGCGGGAGGCCGAGCTTTCCCAACGCCGAACTCGTGCTGCACTGCGAAGAAGCCAGCTATTTCCTCGACACGGCGGAGGACAAGCTCGATGCCCGCTCGCGCCGCAATCTCGATTTTCAGCGCCTGGCCGTCGCCGCTTATGGTGATCGCGTGCGCCGCGTAGCCGACGGCGAAGGCCTGCCCGGTGTTGTCGCGCGGCTGGCCCCCGGCCACACACCCGGACATACGTGTTGGGAAGTGACGTCGCAGGGAAAGACGGCAGCGGTGTTCGGCGATGTCGTTCATCTCGGCGCGGTACAATTGGCCCGGCCATCGAGCGCGATGATCTACGACGTCGATGCCAGCCGTGCCGCGCAAACCCGCAGCGATTTGCTGGCCAGGATTGCGCATGACGACATCCTGGTCGCTGGCGCACACTTGCCGGCCGGGGGGCTCGGCCGGATCGTCAAGGCTGGTGAAGGCTACCGCTTCAAGGCTTGTTGAGTTTGCCGTGCCGTTCGGGCGAGGCCGTATTGTGAGCACCATACAGCACAATCAATGCCTGAGCTGCGATCGATACCGCGATTACCGCAGGCTGCTTGCTCTTGATCTCGCCGAGCCCGATTGGGCAAACCACCTGCTCTAAACGCGTGCCCGGCACGCCGTCCCGGGCAAGGCGAGCCAGCAGCCGCTCGCGTTTGACGCGGGATCCGATCACGCCGAGATAGGCAATACCGCCCGTCTCGAGCAGCGCCCGGCAGATCGCCAGATCGAGGTCGTGCGAAGCGGTCATGACCGCGTGATATCCACCGGCTGCTGCCGCCCGTGCGATCTCAGCCGGATCGGCGCAGCCGATCGCCCTGACGCCTTGCGGTATGCCGACTGGGAAATGAGCAGGCTCCAAATCGACCCAGGTCAAATCGAACGGTAGTTCCGCGAGCAGCCTGACAAGCGCTCTTGCGGCTAGACCAGTACCGTAGACATAGAACGGCGCACGACGCGCCGCGAACCGCTCCACGACGGCCGGGGCGTCCCCCGGTAGCCCAACCTGAGCAATCGTCAATTGCGGCTCGTTGCGAAACCTCGCCACCGCCTCATGCCAAGAAGTCGAGATTTCAAAGCCCTCCGCGTGCGGCGATGGCTCGAGAGACGGCAAGACCGGAGGTAGGCCCGCAGCGAAGGGCCGCGCGAGCAACAGTTCACCTATTTTGTCCGCACGCAGACGAGAGAGTGCTTCGATTTCTCCCGGACCGAACGCCTCAACGAGCAGTACGACGCTGCCGCCCGTCCGTTCGCCCAGAACGGGGCCGGTCTCGAAGCGCAGCACCGCGCGTGGCCAGCTCGGATTGCTGCCCGGGGCAACGACCTGCGAGATCAGCACGCGGGCGGACGCGATCGCCTCGCGTTCGATCGCCCCGCGCCCGATCTTGCCTTCCGCCGTGCTCATGGAAACGAGCATGTCGGTACCCGCGGCACGTGGCGTGGGGCCGCTGACCTCTACGATCACCACACGTGCGGCGGCGCCATCGCGGGCGACACTTTCGGAAATGCGTTGCAGCCAATCCATCGCCACGCTTGAAGGTTGTCTCCCGGTGTTGTCAAAACGCGCGGCGTATCGTGAAGGCCAGCGCATTGGCGGCATTGGTATGGGGGATCGGCGGCGCGCACAAGCTGTTGCCGGGCTGGCGTTGCCGGATTGCCGCCCACGCTGGCCGCTGTCGTCCGGCGCACATCACGCGATCGCGCGGCCCGTTGTGCAGACACGGACGAGGAACTCCATCAGCGTGCGCGTCGCGATCTCGACGTCATCGGCTTTGACGGCTTCGTCGGGATGATGGCTGACTCCGCCTTTGCAGCGTACGAACAGCATGCCGATCGGACACAGCTTGATCATGGCGAGACCGTCATGCCCGGCCCCGCTCGGCAGCCCATAGGCTGTTTGCCCCAGCGCATCGGCGGCGGTTGTCAGATGACTGATGAAGCGTTGATCGCAGGTCGCGGATTTCTCGCCATATGTCTCGACCATGTTCACGGTCAAGTGGCGGCGGCGGGCAATCGAGCGAAGCTCCTGATCGATCTGCTGGATGCCACGGCGGCGCGTTCGATCGACGGGGCTGCGAATGTCGAGCGTCAATATTGCTTCGCCGGCCACGACATTGACGGCGCCCGGCTTCGCGGTGATCTGGCCGACGGTGGCGACGAGACCGGCGGTTTCTCGTGCCATCCGTTCCACCGCCAGCACCATTTCGGCAGCACCCGCCAGGGCGTCGCGCCGCTGCGGCATCGGTACCGTACCCGCGTGACCAGCTTTTCCGGTCACCTCGATGCGAAAACGGTTGGCGCCGCTGATCGCCGTCACCACCCCGATCGGCAGCCCCTCCGCTTCGAGCACCGGCCCTTGCTCGATGTGAACCTCGACATAACCCAGCACCGCGCCTGGATCGCGAGCTACCTTTTTGAGTTTGGCGGGGTCGCAGCCGAACTTGGTCAACGCCTCCTTGAGAGGGACGCCATCGGCGTCCTTGATATCGAGCACGTCATCGTCGAGCGTCCCAGCAACCGCGCGCGAGCTCGTCAGGGTTTTCGGGAAGCGCACTCCCTCCTCGTCGCCGAATGCCAGCACCTCGACCGCAAACGGCAAGCATTTTCCCAGCCGCCGCAACTCCGCCATCGCTTCAATTGCCAACACGACGCCGAGGCAGCCATCGTAACGGCCCGCGTTGCGCACGGTGTCGATGTGCGAACCGATCAGCAATGTCCTGGCACCGCTCGTGGCGCCATCGGCCCGGCCGACGACCGTGCCAGCGGCGTCGTGGGACACTGCAAGCCCGGCATCCCTCATCCAGCCGGCCACCACGTCGGCCGCCGCGCGATGCTCCTTCGTGAGGTAAAGCCGCGTGACCTCGCCGGGAACGCTGGTGATGGCGCCCAGCTGATCCAGGCGCCCCATAATTCTGGCCGCGAGCGTATGTCTGGGCTGACGAGGCATCCGCCGGTTACGCCGTTCTTGGTCCCGTTCGACGATTAAAACGCTGAAACAGGTGTTGAGTATGTGCTGCACTCCATCTATCCGTCCCAAGATGAACCCGCCATATGTTTCGTGACGGTTCGGTTACGGCATGTTGCCAGTCGAACACAGGAATTCCACGTGGCCACGTCCGTTGCCTCCCCCGGCACGATAGGGCACTGTATGTGCCGCTTCTCACCTCCGGTGGACCGCCATCCCGGCTCATGAGGTTCGTGGAAGCTTGTGCTAGCAAGAGCTCAGCGCCTGGAGATCGTCATGCCGGAGATTGCCGTCGAGATTAATGGGCGAAGTATCAAGCGGCATGTGGAAGCCAACCTACTGCTCGCCGACCTGTTGCGCCGCGACATGGGGCTGACCGGCACGCATGTCGGATGCGACACCGCGCAGTGCGGCGCATGCACGGTGCATATCGACGGAAACGCCGCCAAGGCCTGCAATGTCTTTGCCGTGCAAGTCGACGGCGCGAATGTAACGACCATCGAAGGTCTATCGAAGGGCGCCGACTTACACCCCGTCCAGGCGGCCTTCAAGGAAGCGCATGGCCTGCAGTGTGGCTTCTGCACGCCTGGCATGGTGATGGCGGCGGTTGATCTCCTGACCAAGAACCCGAGCCCGACCGAGGCCGAGATCCGCGCTGGTCTCAAGGGCAATATCTGCCGCTGTACGGGCTATCACAACATCGTCAAGGCCGTGCAGATCGCGAGCGGGCAAATCGTTTGACCGAGTGGGAAGTGACGCACGATGCGCCCTCGACACCTTTCCACTTTCCCCACTCACCACTCTCAATTCCCTACTCCCTCGAACTAGAGGATTCTCCATGCCCCCCAACCCAACCGGCATCGGCGCCGCTGTTAAACGCCGCGAGGATTTCCGCTTCCTCAAGGGGCTCGGCCGTTATACCGACGACATCGAGATCGCCCAACAGACGCACTGCTATTTCCTGCGCGCGAGCGTCGCTCATGCCCGCATCGAGGTCATCGACACAAGGCTTGCGAAGGCTGCGCCCGGCGTGATCGCGATCTACACCCAAGCCGATATCGACGCGTCCGGTCCGGTTGGCGGCATTCCATGCGGCTGGCTCATCACCAGCAAGGACGGGAGTCCAATGAAGGAGCCCAAGCACCCGATCCTCGCATCGGGCAAGGTGCGCCACGTCGGCGATCCCATCTTGGCGGTGATCGCGGAGACGCTGGCCGAGGCCAAGGCGGCGGCCGAGCTGGTGCACTTGGACATGACCGAACTCAGCCCTGTCATCGACATGAAGAAGGCGATCTCGGCCGGTGCTGGTACGCCCGTCCACGACGAGGCGCCTGATAACCTGTGCTACGATTGGGAGCTGGGCGATAAAGCCGCTGTCGATGCCGCGTTCGCCAAGGCTGCGCACATCACCAAGATTGATCTGGTCAACAATCGACTCGTGCCCAATGCGATTGAGCCGCGCGCCGCGATCGGTCACTACGAGATCGCGACCGGCGATTACACGCTCTACACCACCAGCCAGAACCCGCACGTCATCCGCCTGCTGATGGGCGCGTTCGTGTTGCAGATTCCCGAACACAAGTTGCGCGTTTATGCGCCCGACGTCGGCGGCGGTTTCGGCTCGAAGATCTACCACTACGCGGAAGAAGCGCTCGTGACCTGGGCGTCGAAGCAGATCCTTCGCCCGGTCAAGTGGACGGCGGAACGCTCGGAATCGTTTGTTTCTGACGCACACGGCCGCGATCACGTCACGCACGCGGAAATGGCGTTCGACAAGGACGGCACTATTCTCGCGCTGAAGTGCGAGACACTCGCCAATATGGGCGCGTATCTGTCGACGTTCGCGACGTGCGTACCGACATGGCTGCACGGTACACTGCTGGCCGGCCAATACCGCACGCCGGCGATCCACTGCAACGTCAAGGCGGTGTTCACGAACACGGTGCCGGTCGATGCCTATCGCGGTGCGGGCCGTCCCGAGGCGACATTTATTCTCGAGCGGACACTGAGCAAGGCGGCGGCGGAGCTCGGTATCGACCAGGCCGAAATCCGGCGCCGCAACTTCATCCGGCCCGACCAGTTCCCGTATCAGACGCCGGTGGCCGTCGTGTACGATACCGGCGATTACGGCGCGAGCATGGATCTGGCGCTGAAGATGGCCGACTACGCCGGCTTCGAAGCTCGCCGTGCCGCCGCGAAGGTCAAAGGCAAACTGCGCGGCGTGGGGGTCGCCAGCTACATCGAAGCCTGCGGCATCGCGCCGTCGAGCCTCGTCGGCTCGCTCGGCGCCCGTGCCGGACTGTTCGAGGCCGCAACCGTGCGCGTCAATCCGACCGGAAGTGTCACCGTTTTGACGGGCTCGCACAGCCACGGCCAGGGCCACGAAACGACGTTTGCCCAGGTCGTCGCGGACAAGCTCGGTATCCCCATCGAGAGTGTCGATATCGTCCACGGCGACACCGCGCGCGTACCTTTCGGCCTGGGCACCTATGGCTCGCGATCGATC
>CAMDPA010000003.1 GCA_945903565.1 Devosia equisanguinis
GGTCACGTTGGCGGCCAGAACGCGCGCCCATTCGGCGGCGTCGTGGCCTGCGACGGCAAGGCCGCCGCGGCTCGACATGATGCCGGCGTTGCAGATCACAACGTCGATCACGGTGCTGGTCGTCGCCTTGGCCGCGGTGGCAAGGGCGGCCTCGTCGGTGACGTCGGCGGTGAGCACCTGGACGGCGCCTTTGCCGCCTGCGAGCGCGGCAAGTTCCGGCGCGGCGCCCGCGTTGCGGACCAGTGCGATGACCTGATCGCCGCGCGCGGCATAGGTGCGGGCAAACGCGAGGCCGACGCCGCGATTGGCTCCGGTGATCAATACTGTCGCCATGCTGACTGTTGCCTTGTTGCGGGGCCGCCGAACGCGATGGGTGTCGGGATGCCAGACGGTAGCATACCGGCCACGGCGGGCAAACTCAGCGGTAGGTTGAAGCCTCGTTCAAATCCTCGCGTTGAGAAACGGGCGCATAGTGCTCTGATACCGGCGATCAGAAAGTTTGACTCGGGTTCAAGGACCGCTCGCCGGTATGGCCTTGCTTGCGTGCAGCCGCCACACCAACCCTGCACGCGTGATACCGTCGAGGATCTTCAAATCACGTCACAGGTCAAACTTTTGGCTCGACGGTATCACACGACAAAACGCCACCCCCGGGGCGATCGGGGGTGGCGTTCGGGCGCGCCGTGGGGCAGCGCGCGGCTCGGAGGATGCACGTCGCGATCGACCGTTCGGATCCAGGCGTGGGTGTGGGGAGCTGCCAGGATTGGAACATGCGCGCGGTCGGACTGGTGGGGGTCCAATGCATCACCCCAGAGTGGGGAAGAGTACGGTGTAGTGTTGGCGCAGCCTCCTTGATGGCTCCAGCTCGACAGTGAGCCTTAGGGTTGAACTCATCTCTCTGTTCGCGAGACAAGGTTGTTATCTCAGGTTGAGATTAATGCACGGTAAACGTATATTTCAATAATTCTCACAACCCTAGAGAGCAATTACGTGAGCTGTTGCTGCAACCTTCGAGGCTGAAATTGTCGTAAGTTACCAGCATGGTAGGAAGCAGCTTGACTGCGGCGGGCTTGTGAATAAGAAGGTCGGCGTTAGACGATCGTCGAATCGTCGCAGGGCGTTGAGCATCTGTGGTACCCACGTGAGCAGCATCAGCCGAACCAAGGGTCCGACATCGCGATCGGGTCGCCGCAATCCCCCGAAAACGCCGGCCAAGGGTGCTGGCGCGCAAGGCGCGGTGCGTAAGGCCGGCGTGGTCCGAGCCAAGGCCAAGGCGGCCAAACCGCCAGCCAAGACCCTGGCAAAGACCGTGGCAAAAGTTGTCAGGCCGCCGGCCAAGGCGACCACCAACGGTACCAAGCTGCAGGCGAGCAAATTGGCCAGCAAGACGCCGCAGCGGAACGGCGCGAAAGTCGCGGCGAGCACGTCCGCGGCGCTAAACGATAAGAGCAGGCGTCCCAGCAATCCGGCCAAGTCATTGCCGCCGGCAGTGAAGGCTTCTTCGAACGCGAAATCCCGGCAGCTTGCAACGAGCGCGAAATCGGGGATCGAGATGAAGACCCAACCGGCATCGGTTCCGCCGTCAGTGCCTATTGCTCCCGCAAAGCCCAAGGGGGCCCAGCCGAGCATCGTGATGCCGGCCGACTACCAGCCGAGCGATGCCGAACCCTTCATGAATTCGCTGCAGCGGCATTACTTCCGCCTTAAACTGCTGTCCTGGAAGGAAGATATCCTGCGGCAGACACGCGAGACGTTGCAGGGCATGCTCGACGAAACCGTGCAGTATGCGGATCTCGCCGACCGTGCCACCTCCGAGACCGACCGCGCGCTGGAACTGCGCGCCCGCGACCGCCAGCGCAAACTGATCGCCAAGATCGACGCCGCGCTGGCCCGGATCGAGGACGGCACGTACGGCTATTGCGAGGAAACCGGCGAGCCGATCGGCTTGAAGCGCCTCGACGCCCGGCCGATCGCCACGCTGTCGCTTGAGGCGCAGGAGCGTCACGAACGGCGCGAGCGGGTGCATCGCGGGGATTGAGCTATGCCGGCCGTGGTTCCGCGTGGCCGACGACGCGGGCGATCTGCGGTATCTCTAATCGCACACTCCTTTCGAGCGCATCAACGTGGTGGTGCACGTGGGCGACGCTGAGATTTTGGTCGACGAGACAGTGGTAGTTCACCACGAGACCAACGCTTGTGGAGCGCACCCGCACATCGTGCACGCCAGTGATCTCCCCGCTCTGTCCGGCAAGCCTGGTTAAGGCCTCGCTGATGCGCCGCTGCTCGGCACCGTCGAGATCGGTGCCATCCAGCGCCAGGACTTCGAGCGGCTCGAGGTGCGTCTCGACCTCGATGTCCGGCCCCAGCTCCCGCTCGATCTCGGCTTCGAGCTCGGTGGTGATGGCATGCCCCTCCCGCACCGACAGGCGGCCATCGACCTCCAGATCGAGGCTCACCGACAGCCGGCCGCCGACCCGCTGAATCGTTACATGGTGAACGGGACGGCGCATCACAGCCGCGACGTGCAGAATGCGCTCCAGCACGGTCTCGTCGTCGAGCGCCTTGGGCGTCGTGGTGACGATGACCGACGCTAGAGGATACTCGGCGCGAACCGCCGCCATGACATCGGCCTTGATCGCCGCCACCCGGTCGAGCGGCAAGGTGCGCGACACGAAGATCGACAACTCCGCGAAGATCTCGTTGCCGACCGCGCGGACACGTACCGTCTCGATGCCCGCGACGCCGCCGACTTCATGTGCGATCTCACGGACTTTGGCAGACAGACCAGCGGGCACTGCGTCCATCAGCGTGTCGATCGTGCGCTTGCCGAGGCGATAGCCCGCGATCGAGATGAACACCGCGACGCCGATTGCCGCCAGTGCGTCGCCCTGGGGATAGCCGAGGTTGGCCGCAACGAGACCCGCAAGCACAAGCGCGGAGCTGACGAGGTCGGACGAAAAGTGCAGCGCATCCGCAGCGAGAGCTTCGCTGCCGGTTTCGCGCGCGATCCGCATCAAGGTGCGCGAGCGCCAGATGTCCACGACGATGGCAACGAGCAGCACCGCATAGGCGATCAGGGAAGCTGGCACCTCGTGCCCGCCGCCACGCAACCGGCTCAACGCCTCGAACGCGACGTAGACGGCGACAACGAACAACAATCCAGTCTCGATCAGCGCGGCGACGGCTTCGACCTTGCCGTGTCCGTAGGGATGGCGCTCGTCCGCCGGCCTGGCGCTGATCTTGACCGCGAAATAGGTGAGGATCGTCGCGCCGACATCGAGCACCGCGTGCAGCGCGTCGGACAGCATTGCGAGGCTGCCGGTCATCATGGCGGCGATAAGCTTGCCCGTGGCCAAGCCTGCGCTGGCCAGGATCGAGTTGAACGCAGCGGTTTGCTTGATGTCGGACATGTTGGCCTGAAGCTGTAGCAGCACGCTGCTTCTATGCGCCGAAAGAGCTGGCGACATCGAGCGGCACTTCGGCACCATCCACAGCGCCTGCGTCACGGTTGCCTTGCGCTGGATCAGGCCGGTCTAGATCACACTGCGCCGAAGCCGCCGCCGGTCGGCGTGACGATCGTGATGGCCTCGCCCGGCTCGATCACGGTCTCGTCACAGCCTTCGAGCTTCTCGATGCGGCCGTCGGCGCGGCGTACGCTGTTGGCGCCGCACTGTCCGGGCTCGCCGCCCTCGAGACCATACGGCCTGATGTTGCGCGAGCTTGTCAGCAGCGCACAATCCATTCGTTCGAGAAAGCGGATGCGGCGTTCGATGCCGTCGCCTGCGTTGTGCCGCCCACGTCCGCCCGAGCCGCGCCTGATCGCGAACTTCTCCAGCAGCACGGGATAGCGAAGCTCGAGGATTTCCGGGTCGGTCAGGCGTGTGTTGGTCATGTGCGCGTGAACCGCGGCGACGCCATCGAAGTCGGGACCTGCCGGCGTGCCCGAGCAGATCGTCTCATAATATTGGTAGCGCGCGTTACCGAACGTGACGTTGTTCATGGTGCCCTGGCTCGGCCCCATCGCGCCCAACGCCGCCATCAGGCAGTTTACGACGATCTGGCTGGTCTCGGTGTTGCCGGCGACGACGGCGGCGGGGTAGCGCGGCGCCAGCATCGAGCCCTCGGGCACGATCACGCGCACCGGCTTCAAGCAGCCGGCATTGAGGGGGATCGGCGCATCACTGAGAACGCGCAGGATGTAGAGCACAGCGGCGCGCGTGACCGGCTCAGGCGCGTTGAAGTTGCCCGCTTGCATCGGGCTTGTGCCGGTGAAATCGATCGTGGCCGAGCGGTTGGCATGATCGACCGTGATCGCGACTTTCACTTTGGCGCCCTGATCCGTCGTGATCTCGAAAGCGCCATCGCCGAGACGGCCGATCAGCGTGCGGACGCATTCCTCCGCGTTGTCCTGAACGTGGCCCATGTAGGCGCTGACGACATTGAGGCCGAAGTGCTCGATCATGCGCATCAGTTCGGCCACGCCCTTGTTGTTGGCGGCCACCTGCGCCTTGAGATCGGCGATGTTCTTGTCGGGCGCGCGCGCGGGATAGCGGGCGCCTGTGAGCAGCGCGCGGGCTTCGGCTTCGAGAAAGCGGTCGGCTTCGACCAGCTTGACGTTGTCGATATAGACGCCTTCCTCCTCGATGGTCGTTGCGCGCGGCGTCATCGAGCCGGGCGTAAGTCCGCCGACGTCCTCGTGGTGGCCGCGGCTTGCAACGTAGAAGAGGATTTGGGGAGTTCCCTCGCCGCCTTTCTCCTCCCCCCTTGCGGGGGAGGTGGCGCGTAGCGCCGGAGGGGGGGCTCCTTCCGACGTCGGCGGTTCCCCCCCTCCGCCCCTTCGGGGCACCTCCCCCGCAAGGGGGGAGGAGAAGCCGCTGGCGGGGGAAGAGCACGGAGAGGTTGAAGACGAGAACACCGGCGTCACCACCGTGATATCCGGCAGGTGTGTGCCACCGTTGTAGGGTGCGTTGATCATGTAAACGTCGCCGGGACGGATGCGGCCGGCGTTCTCGCGCGCGATCGTTTCGACGGCCCGGTCCATCGAGCCGAGGTGCACGGGGATGTGCGGCGCGTTGGCGACGAGTTGCGCCTTGGCGTCGAAGATCGCGCAGGAGAAGTCGAGCCGCTCCTTGATGTTGACGGACTGCGAGGTGTTGCGCAGCGCTTCGCCCATCTGCTCGGCGATCGACATGAACAGGTTATTGAACACTTCGAGAAGCACCGGATCGGCTTTGCCGCTCGCCAGCTCGCGACGGCGCGGCTCGGTGCGCCGCAAGATCAGGTCGTTGCCCGTGCTGAGTTCGAGCTGCCAGCCGGGCTCGACGACGACGGTCTGATGCGTCTCGATGACGAGCGCGGGGCCCCTGAGGCGCTGGCCCGGTTGCAAGGTGTCGCGCTTGTGGATGGGCGCATCGCGCCACGCGCCGGCGGAGAAAAAGCGCGCTGAGGCGGTGTCTGACCCTCCGGGTCTGACACCGAGGCGTGACCGCGCCGATGTTTCGCTAGCCGCGCCAACACTTGAGGTTTGCGTCCTGCTGTCGGACCCGGAGGGTCGGACACCTTCGGAAGCCTCGGCGTCGATCGCGGCGACGAACAGGCGTTTCTCGGGCGATATGAAACCGAACTGCTGGCGGTGCTTATCCTCGAACAGGCGCACCATTGCGGGCAGCGTCTCGGCGGCGGGCACGGCGATGGTCGTCTCGGTCGCTTCGTAGCGCAGCAACAGGCGCGCTTCGTGCTCAATTGAGGTGGAAGCTGCTCCCTGAGCGACGAGATCAGCCGCGTTCTCCACGGCCAGCTCCGCGACCAGCACACTTACTTTGCCGAGCGTTTCGTCCGACAAGGGCTGCTCGACCGAACGCTGCCGGCTTGTGCTCAGCTTCGCGAGCCCCATGCCGTATGCGGACAGCAACCCCGACAGCGGATGGATCAGCACCGTCTCCATGCCGAGCGTGTCGGCGATCATGCAGGCGTGCTGACCGCCGGCCGAGCCGAAGCAGCCGAGCGCATATTCGGTCACGTCGTGGCCGCGCTGCACCGAGATCTTCTTGATCGCGTTCGCCATGTTCTCGACGGCGATGCGCAGGAAGCCGTCGGCGACATCTTCGGCGGTGCGGCCATCGCCGATTTGTCGCGCTATATCGGCGAAGCCATTGCGCACCGCGTCCTCGTCGAGGGATGCGTCGCCATTGGGGCCGAAGATCGCGGGGAAGTTGGCGGCGCTCAGCTTGCCGACCATCACGTTGGCATCGGTGACGGTGAGCGGGCCGCCGCGCCGGTAGCACGCCGGACCCGGATTGGCGCCAGCCGATTGCGGGCCGACACGGAAGCGCTGGCCATCATAAGTGAGGATCGAGCCACCGCCGGCCGCAACGGTGTGAATGCGGAGCATCGGCACGCGCATGCGCACGCCCGCGACTTCGGTTTCGAACGAGCGCTCGTATTCGCCGGCGTAGTGCGACACGTCGGTGGAGGTGCCGCCCATGTCGAAGCCGATCACCTTGTCGAAGCCCGCGCGCCTTGCCGTCTCGACGACGCCAACGACGCCACCAGCGGGGCCGGAGAGAATTGAGTCGCGCCCACGGAACTGGCCGGCCGCCTTGAGGCCGCCCGAGGAGGCCATGAACATGACTTGTGGTGAGTGGGTGTCCGACCCTCCAGGTCCGACACCCTGGCGAGACGCCGCAAAGGGTGCGCTTGCCGAGGGAATTTTCGAGGTGGGCGCAGTGGTGTCAGACCCGGAGGGTCGGACACCTCCAAGAGCGCCCGATACACGTTCGACGTAACGCGCAAGAATCGGCGACAGGTACGCATCGGCCACTGTCGTGTCGCCGCGGCCGACGAACTTGATCAGGGGGCTGACTTCGTGGCTGGCGGAAACCTGATCGAAGCCGAGATCGCGCGCGAGTTTCGCCGCTGCCTGCTCGTGAGCCGGGAACGCGTAGGCGTGCATGAACACGATCGCGATGGAGCGGAAGCCGTCGGAGAAGGCCGCTTCGAGCGCCGTGCGGAGTTTGGCCAGATCGAGCGGCGTTTCGATGCTGCCATCCGCGCGAACGCGTTCGCGTGCCTCGATCACCTGAGAATACAGCATCTCCGGCTTAACGATGCGGCGGGCGAAGATATCGGGCCGCGCCTGATAGCCGATTTCGAGCTGGTCGCCGAGGCCTTCGGTCGTGACGAGAAGCGTGCGCTCGCCTTTGCGTTCAAGCAGAGCGTTGGTGGCGACCGTGGTGCCCATCTTCACGGCGGCGATGCGCTCTGCCGGGATCGGGTCATGCGAGCCGACGCCGAGGAAGCGGCGGATGCCTTCGAGCGCGGCATCGTCGTAGGCGCCGGGGTTCTCCGATAAAACCTTCTTGGTCTGGATGCTGCCGTCGGGCGCGCGCGCGACGATGTCGGTAAACGTGCCGCCGCGATCGATCCAGAAATGCCATTGGGTCATGTGAATGCAGATCCGTCAGCGCTTCTTCTGAGACAGCCGTTCCGGCGGCGGTGCGATCTCCGTCACGAGGTCGCGCACGAGCGGCTTGTTGGAGAGGGGGGCAACGCTCATGTCGCGTGGCTCGAGGCGGGCGAGGCAGGCGTAGACCACCTCGCCGTCGACCTCCATCATGCACTCCTTGCAGGCGTTCGCGTTGAGGCAGGAGTAGCGGAACGCCAGCGTGGGGTCGCGGTTGACGCGGATCCAGCGCAGGCCGTCGAGCACGGATTGGCCGGGCTCGAACGGAACCTCGAACGTTTCCTGCCGCGATGAATCGCCGTGGGTGCCGCGGTTGATCGTCAGCTTCGCCGTCTCGCTCATGCCGTGGCCTCGCTCTCGTCGATCAGGGGGCCGCGTTCGATGACGGGATGGCCGCCTTCGAGGCGCACGATCTGATTGCGCTGCCAGTCGTCGATCATCCCTGGATAATCCTCCCGCTGATGGGCGCCACGGCTCTCGGTGCGATCCAGAGCTGCCTGCGTCACGACGCGGGCGACCAGCAGCATGTTGCGCAGATCGAACCAGTCGAGGCGGGCAAGATCGAACGCGGAGGGGCTGCCGACAGGCACAGTGCCGAGCTTTGCTTCAAGAGCGCCGATTTGTTCGAGCGCGCGTTGCAGGCCTGCTTCCGTGCGGAAGGGGCCGACATCGGCCCACATGATCGACTGCAGCTCGGCCAGCATTGCGGCGGTGTTGACGTCGCGTGGGCTCGGACCGGTCGCAGTCAGTAGCGCCAGAGTGTGCGCGGCGTCCTTAGCGTCGAAGGCAACTTCGCTATTGCCCGCGCGCATCATTTCGATAGCCGTTCGCCCAGCCGTGCGGCCGAAGACCAGCGCTTCGGTGATGGCGTTGCCGGACAACCGGTTCGCGCCATTCGCGCCGCCGACAGCCTCGCCCGCCGCGAGCAAGCTTGGCACGCCGGTTCGCATATGCTCGTCGACGGCGACGCCGCCCATGTGATAGTGCGCGATCGGTGCGACTTCGACGGGCTGCTTCGTCAGATCGATGCCGTTGGCCGCGAGCTTCTTGATCACGGGGCCGAATGCGGCCTTCAGCTCGGCCTCGCTCAGGTGCATGAAGCTCAGATACGCGCCGCCGTGGGGTGTGCCGCGACCGGCCGCGACTTCCTGGGTGATCGCGTACGTGGCGGCGTCGCGGGTCACGACATAGCGCGTGCCCTCCGGCGTGCCGTAGCGGCTGGTGAACTCCTCCATCCGGCCGTTGAGCAGGCGCCCGCCGAGCTTGTAGCGGAATGGGTCCCACATGATCGGGTCCATGCCGATCATGCGCGGCGCGAGGTGGCCGATCGGGAAGAACTGCACGAATTCCATATCGAGCAGTTTCGTTCCCGCGCGCAGGCCGAGCGCATAGCCGTCGCCGCCCATGTTGCCGGAGGCGCTGTTGCGGCTGTAGAGCCGCGTCAGTCCGCCGGTAGCGATGATCGTCGCCTTGGCAGCGATGGTGACCGGCGCGCCGGTTGTGACATCGAGCGCCACGGCGCCGGTGACGGGGGCGTCAGAACCACTGCCGGAGCGAACAAGGTCGACCACCATCAGGTCGCCGATGCGGCGAACGCCGTCGCGCTTGTGCAGCGCCGTGCGCAGCGTCTTGGAGACCGCCGGCCCAGTATTCAGGAAGTCGACATAGACGCAGCGCGGGCGATCATGGCCGGGTGCATGGGCTTGACTGATATGCCCGTCCTTGCGCGCCCAACCGACGCCCCAAGTGTCCATCTGACGGATGCAGTCGGGGCCTTCCTCGCACAACAGGCGCGCGAGCTTCGGGTTGCACAACCCACGGCCGGAGGCCAGCGTGTCGCGGTAGTGGAACGTCCAGTCGTCCGGCGTTTCTTCGCCGACGGCGACGGCCACCGTCATCATCGCCATCACGGTGGCGCCGCCACGGCCGATCAGGCTGCGGTCGGCGAGCAGTACGCGCGCGCCGCCATCGGCTGCCGCGATGGCGGCGGACATGCCCGCGCCACCCGCTCCGATGACAAGTACGTCGGTTTCCAGATGTATGGGCTCGCCCGGCATCGATTTACTCTTCCCCTATTCTCCCAGCTCTTCGCGCAGCAGCTCCAACTCGAGCCATTGTTCTTCGATCTTGGCATGCTCGGCCTGGGCCTTGCCCAGGCGGGCGCTGGCCGCGTTGTAGCCCGCCGTATCCTTGGCATACAGCTTGGGATCGGCGACCTTGGCGGTCAGGGTTGCGATCTCCTTGTCGAGCTTGGCGATCATTTCGGGCAGCGTCTTGAGCGCGTGCTTTTCCTTGAACGTCATTTTGCGCTTCGGCTTCAAGGCGACGCCGGATTCGCCCGCATCCGCCGAGGTCGAGGCCATCGTTCGGCTCGCGCCCTTGTAGTCGCCGCGCTTGCCGCCATCGCGGGTGTTGTCAGTGCGTCCGGGCGCCTTGCCGCGCTGCGCGATCATGTCGGAATAGCCGCCGGCGTATTCCTGCCAACGGCCCTCGCCCTCCGATACGATCACCGAGGATACGACGCGGTCGAGGAAGTCGCGGTCGTGGCTGACGAGCAATAGCGTGCCTGGATAGTCAGCCAACAATTCCTGCAGCAGATCGAGGGTTTCGAGGTCGAGATCGTTGGTCGGCTCGTCGAGCACGAGCAGGTTCGAAGGTTTGGCGAGCGTCTTGGCGAGCAGCAGCCGCGCCCGCTCGCCGCCCGACAGCACCTTGACGGGGCTGCGCGATTGCTCGGGCTGGAACAGGAAATCGACGAGGTAGCTCGCGATGTGCTTGCGCTGGCCGTTGATCTCGATCCAGTCGCTTCGGCCGCCGGTCAGCACGTCGGCGACGCGTTGGGTGGGATCGAGTTCCGCGCGCTTCTGATCGAGCGTGACCATCTCGATGTTGGCACCGTGCTTGATGGTGCCGGAGTCGGGCGTAAGAATGCCGGTCAGCATGTTTAGCAGCGTCGTCTTGCCGGCGCCGTTGGGGCCAACGAGGCCGACCCGGTCGCCGCGCGCGATACGAACCGAAATGTCGGTGACAATCGGCCGGCCATCGAAGCTCTTGGCGAGGTGCTCGGCGTCGATCACGAGCTTGCCGGACTGGCCAGCTTCGCTCGCGGTCATGCTCACCTGGCCGACGACCTTCAGCGCGTTGCTGCGCGCCTCGCGCATGCTGTGCAATTCGCCGACGCGCCGCATGTTGCGCTTGCGCCGGCCGGTGACGCCGCCGCTGTACATCCACTCGAGTTCGCGGACGATCTTGCGGTCGAGCTTGTGACGCTCGGCCTCCTCCTCCTCCAATACCTTGTCGCGCCACGCCTCGAAATGCCCGAAGCCGCGATCGAGATGGCGGGTGGTGCCGCGGTCGAGCCACAGGGTCGAGCGTGACAGGGCTTCGAGCATGCGGCGGTCGTGGCTGATCAGGACGATGGCGGCACGGACGCTCTTGAGCCGCCCCTCGAGCCATTCGATGGCCGGTAGATCGAGATGGTTGGTCGGCTCGTCGAGCAACAGCACTTCGGGCTCGGGCGCCAGCACGCGCGCGATGGCGAGACGGCGGGCCTCGCCGCCCGACAAACGGAACGGCTCGGCGTCTGGGTCGAGCCCAACCTCTTCCACGGCGCGGCGAGCGATGTAGGGATCATCCAGTGGATCGAGCCCGGCCTCGACGTATTCGAGCGCGGTTGCATAACCCGAAAGGTCTGCTTCCTGCGCCAGGTAGCGCACGCGCGCCTGGGGGTGGACGAAACGCTCGCCGCTGTCGAACTCGGCAAGCCCCGCCGCCATGCGCAGCAATGTCGACTTGCCGGAGCCGTTGCGGCCAACGAGGCAGATGCGGTCGCCCGGGGCCACCGTCAGCTCGGCGCCAGCCAATAGCGGCGTGCCGCCGAAGGTCAGGTGGATATCGTTCAGCTTTACAAGATGTGCGCTCATGAAGGGGTGTCTAGGGCCTTGCACGAGAATTGGCCAGCCTAGCCGTAGGAGGTGCGGCGGTTGGGCACCGCCTTGGTAGGGCGGTCAAGCGCGGTAGCGCGCAGCCCGCCGATCTCGGCGCGAGAGGGCATGGCGGGCTGCGCGTCCTGGTGGAGCTAAGCTTCGCTTGGACGCTTGCCCGCCCTACGGCGTAACGCCCGTGAGCTACCGCCGCCGCCCGCCGCCGCCGCTCGAGGCGGGCACGTCGATTGTGATCTTGTCGAGGGCGGCTATGTTGGGCAGCAGCTTGTCGGTGCCCGTGGGCACGCCGTTGAAGGCGAGGATGTAGACGACGATGTCGAGATAAACTTGGTCCGGCAGGCTACGGACGGCGGCTTTGGGCATGGTGGAGCGGGTTTTCTCGAAACGCTCGCCGATGGTCTTGCCGTGCCAGCCGAAGCGGAACGGGCCCTCGGTCAGATCGGGCGCTTCAGCGTCGGTCTTGCGAAGGTCGAGACCGTGACAGCCGGAGCAGTGCGACTGGTAAGCTTCTTCGCCGCTCTTAGCTTGAGCGGCCGTGAACACGCCATCGGTCGTCGATCTGGCGTCCTGCGCCATCGCGGTTTCCGTCGCGAGGACCAATATCGGGGCAAGTACGAGTGCGGCGCTCAGTTTCGGTTTCATGCGTCGTCCTGTTGGTGAGTTCATCCGGCCTTTGGCGGGCAATTCCCCGCGTATGGGGGCACGGCGCTGTTGGCGCGGCAGATCTCGATGCGCTCTTTGCTTACTTCCGGAGAAAGCGAGTAGGAGCGCAGGCTGTAGTTGCCGAGCGAATTGTAATAGTTGCAGAACGGCAGAACGGTCGTGGTGCGCTCGACGAACCAGTTTCCCGCAGGCCCCGCGCTGACAGGGGGGCCGTCCGCTTGATCGACGGTCTCAATCGTGGCGACGGTCTTCCACCCTGTTTCTCCAAGGTCGTCGCAGGCGTGCTGAGCCGCTACCGTTCCCGTGCGAAGGAGCGCTGCGGCGGCGACGACGCCAATGAGCAGTCTGCGCGATGTTCTCATGTACCCACGTCCCAGAAACAGACGACGCACGCGTAGATGAATGTAAAACGCCGTTTCAAGAGATTGCCCCAAACCTGCGTATTTTCCCTATGTGAAGTCTTGACGCTGTGCAGCCGTAAGGTCAACATCCCCATCAAGAAACGAAATAATCCCAACGGAGGAAGCCATGGCCAAGAAGGCAGCAGACGGGTCTGCACGAGACGGCGATGCGGTGTCGGTCAGCCGGCGTGGTTTCCTCGGAAGGGGAGCTGCCGCCGGCGTTGGCGCGGTCGCGATGGCCACAGTCGCCCCAGGCGAGGCGGAAGCCCAGGCGCGGTGGGCGCGGACCGCCGATGTGGTGATCATCGGCGCCGGCGTTTCCGGCCTTCCCGCGGCGATCACGGCGCGCGACAACGGCGCTTCGGTGATCGTGATCGACGCGAACTACGATATCGGCGGGCGCGGCATACTGAGTGGTGGCCGGCTTCACATCGGCGGCGGACATGCGCTGCAGCAAAAGCTCAACGTAAAGGACACGCCCGATCAGGTGTTCAACGACTGGGTCCGTCACGACCATGCCGACAGCCGCTACAGCGACCGCGAATTGGTGCGCGTGTTCGCCGACGAGAATGTGCCGACCTACGATTTCCTGATCGAGAACGGCGTCAAGATGATCGAGAAGCTGGTCGGGCCGGAGCAATCGTCGACGGTGCCGCGTACTTTCCTTTCGGTCGAATGGGAAAACCCGGCCGAAGTGATCGCGCCCAAGCGGCAGCGTAACGGCTCGGGTATCGTGCGTGCGCTCGCCGCCAGCGCCCGCAAGAAGGGCGCGACGATCCTGCTCAAGCACCGGATGACCAAGCTCATTCGCGAGCGACAGGGCTCGGGGCGGATCATCGGCATCGAGGTGTCGAGCGAGGGCAAGACGTTCAACATTCGCGCCCGCAAAGGTGTCATCATCGCCACCGGCGGCCACACCGGCAATGTCGACTTCCGCCGCATGTTCGACCCGCGCCTCACCGAGGAATACCAGCAGGCGTGCCAGCCGTGGGTCGCGCAGGATGCGAGCGGCGAGCTGGCGGCGATGGATCACGGCGCGGCGCTTTGGTCGACGGCCAATCAGACGACGGAAACGGCAGCCGCGATTACCAAGACGCGGCACATCGGCTGCCAGTGGGGCTATTCGAGCCTCGTCTACGAGCCGGAAAGTCCGATGTTCAAGTTCGCCCGCGCCACGGGGCTCACCGTGAAGGACTGGCAGAACGTCGTGATGGTCAACGATCGCGGCAAGCGGTTCTGGAACGAGCTTTCCGGCAACTACGACTTCTTCGCAGCCGCCATGGCGTGGAACGGCGATCCTCAGAAACTGAATGGCGGCGGCCCCATCTGGGCGATCTTCGACGCGGACGCAGCGGTCCGCGAGAAGTGGAACACCGCACCGCCCAACGTCGATCCGGCCGGCTATTTCTTCGCCGCCGACACGATCGCGGAGCTAGCAGGAAAGATCAAGAACCCCTACCAGAAGCGGCCGATTTCCGGTGACGTACTGGCCGAGTCGATCACGCGCTATAATGGGTTCGTGGACGCGGGTAAGGACGCCGACTTCAACCGGCCCAAGCCGTTGCACAAGATTGCAAAGCCGCCGTTCTACGCGGCCTGGTCGACGCCGATCCTGCACGACGCTTTGTCCGGGCTCCGCACCAACCGGAATTCCGAGGTGATCGATATTCGCGGCAAGGTGATCGAAGGTCTTTACTGTGCGGGTGAGGCGCAGGGCGGCTTCTCGCAGCATGGTCTCGCGCGCTGCCTTGCGTTCGGGCGTGTGGCGGGCCGGCACGCGGCCAAGCGCGCGGTGGCATGACCTCGCAGAAGCCAACGCACGCGACGACAATCGCGCTGAGCGAAAGCCTGCCGGACACCGAGCCGGCTGGCTCGCTGGTCAACGTGATGGTCCAGGTGGCCTGTGCGGGGGGCTGCGATCTGCGGGGGCTTCCGGTCTCTCTGTTCGCGCCGGATGGCACGGCATCGGTGCACGCGCTTGCCACGTTCGACAAGCGGATCAATGTGGCCGGGCCGATTGCGCTGCACGTGCCGGCAACAACTGGATCTAGGGTATGGCGGCTTAGCGTCACCGGGAATGCGCACGGGAGCGACGTGCAGCATGACGCCATGCTCGAGATTTCAATCACGGTGGGGGCGCATCCGACGAGCTTGGCTGTCTGGTCTATTCCGGACGCTGCGGTGGCCGGCGAGCGGTTCACCGTCATAATCGGGGCCAAGTCGTCGGGAGGTCATGATCTCGGCGGGCAAACGATAGAAGTGTGCGAGACCAGGGGCAATGTGGCGGGGCGAGCGGTACTCGCGGGCGAGCCCTTGCAAGGTACGAGCGCACTGTATTGGGCGGAGGTTGCGCTCGTTGCGCCGGGGGAGCCTGGTGTTTCGCGCTGGTCGGCGCGCTTTTCGGCCGACGAGGCCGAGCTGCCGCATGCGGCCTCTGCCGCGACATTCACCGTAGCGGTCGTGCCGCCGCCGGAGCATCGGCTGACTGTCGATGTCGTCGATAAGACGACGTCTGCGCCGATCGGTGATGCGATCGTGCGGGCCGGTGCATTTCGCGGGGCAACTAACGCGGGTGGCCGCGCCGAGCTGAAGGTTGCGGACGGCGTATACGAGGTCGTCGTCTGGAAAACGGGCTTCGATGCTCCGCCGATCACGATCGAGATTGCGGCCGACAAGCAGTTGCGCGTCGAAGTTGCGCCCGTTCCGGAGGAAGACCTCGACGCGCGATGGCTGGGATAAGCGCTCAGCCTCGTGCCTTTTTCTTGGCCTTCGGTATCAGCAGCGAGAGCCGACGCCGATCGTGGTCATCGAAGCCCGGCTCCACCACGATTTCGGCATGCTGGGCGAGGCGCGCGACCAGCGCCGGGCCGAAGCCGATCACGGGGACAGTGGGTACTGAGCGAACCGGGGGCAACTCCACGAACGCCTTTTCGCGCAGAGCCCTGTCGGGATCGGGCCCGGAATAGCTGACGTCCAGGGCAACATCGACGCGGCGTGACCGCCCCCGGACGACGATGTCGCCCCCGTCAGAGAACTTGATCGCGTAAATCACCAAGCCCTTCGTCAATGCGCACAGCAAGTCGGGATCGGCGTCGATGACGAGATCGAGACCGGCGACGTCGAGACGGCGTCCCCGTTCGGTGGCGACCGAAGTCATTTCATCCACGAGCGAGCCCAGCACCGCCGACAAGGTGGTACGGATCGCGGCCGCGCGCTGCCGCTTGGAATCGAAACGCGCGACCAGCGTCATGCCATCGATCATCGCATCGAGCGAGAACCCCATCAGGGCGATGCTGGCCCCTAGTGCCTGGCGCTCCGACTTGTTTGTGCTGATCGCCAGTTGGTCGGCAAGAAAGGCCAGTGTCTGCGCAGGCTGGCGGAAATCGTGGTTCGCCAGGAGCCAAAGATCCGCGCCGCCACGCAGATCTCCAGGGCTGGTGTTCTGCGATTTCGCCAATTTGGTCTCCTTGCCGCAATGGTTGTAGCAGTGGAAATTCCAGCACAAGATGCCATTGAAATCGAATAGTGGCGATTCTTTAGTGGGTCATACGTTATATGCGCTGATTGGCGAGGGACTTCGCAGCCCTTGGTTTGAGTTGTAGTGTTTTGTTGTGATTCCTCGGTCTGGAGCATCCAAACATGGTTGCGGGAAGCGGGCCGCTCAGTGGCAAGACTGTACTGGTTGTCGAAGATTCTTGGCAACTTGCAGAAGTCATGAAGCGCACCCTCGAACGTGCGGGTGCGGTCGTTGTTGGCCCCGCAGGGACGCTAGCCGAGGCGGAGCGACTGGCAGGTTCCGTTGCGATCGACGCCGCCGTGATGGACCTCGATCTGGGTGGCACTCCCGCTGATCCGCTGGCGGAGCGACTGGCCCGAGAAGGTATCAAGGTCGTGCTGTTGACCGCATACGCTAGTCCTTCCGCACTGGCGGGCAAGGTGCATGCCTACCTGAGTAAACCGACTAGGTCGCAGGCGCTTATCGAGGCGCTGCAGAAACCGTTGAGCCGTTGACCGCAACGCTGGATTCTGAGTTTTCGGGCTCTTTGGGTGCCGTGGGTGGCGACAACACCAAGCTGATATCACAGTGCAAGCCCGTGGGGGTAAAGCGGACGTCGACTGTCGCGGCCTGCCAGTACGGCAGTTCGTTGCGGATTGCCGTCAGACCGTAGCTTTCGCGCTTGGGCAGCTCGACCGGCCGCACGCAATGCTCGCGCCATGACAGCTCCAGGCGCTGGCCGTGGCTCGCATCACCCACGATCCGCCAGCGAACATCGACCTTGCCGTTGGAGGGAATGAGTGCGCCGTGCTTGGCCGCATTCGTCGCCAACTCGTGCAGCGTCAAAGCGAATGACTGCGCGACTTTGGGTGACAGAACCAGGGCGGGGCCATCCACCAGGCAGTTGTCGGGGGTGCGGTAGGCCGCCAGCTCGTCTTCCACGAGATTCGTCACGCTGACGCCAGCCCACTGGTTACTGGTCAGGCGGTCATGTGCGCGCGCCATCGCTCGGACACGCCCGTCGACCTTCTCGACGAACCCCTCGATCGTGTCGTTGTCGTCGCGTGAAAGCTCGATCACATCGTTGACCGTCGTCAGCGCATTCTTGACGCGGTGATTGAGCTCCTTGACCAGCTCGGCCTGCCGCTCCTCCGCCAGCTTGTTCTCCGTCACGTCGCGGCATAGCCCCCGCAGTCGGGTAAGGCGGCCCTGTGCGTCGTATTCGCCGGTCGCCGTCAGCTCGAACCATACGGTGCCGCCGGACGGACGGACGAAGCGGAATTTCTCGCTGGTGTATGGATTGGCGGGCGACAGGCGCTTGCGATAGTTCTCCAGCGCCTTGCGGTCGTCGGGATGAATATGCTCGATGAACAGATTGCGCGAGAACTTGGCCTCTTCGAGCGTAACGCCCAGGATCTCTGCCGCGTTCTCGCTGCGCTGAACGCGGTGCGAGACCGGTTCGTAGCTGAACGCGAACACGCGGCCCGGCTGCAATGCGCCGCGCAACTGGGCTTCGCTCTCCTCGAGCGCCAGCCGGGCTGTTTCTCGCGCCGTAATATCCGTGCACGTGCCGCGGATGTTGAGCAGGCGTCCATCTTCGCCGAATACGGCCTCAGCCCTGTGCTCGACCGTGAGCATCTCGCCATCCGGCGTATGCAGGCGTAAAACGCGCAGTGACTGGGGCTCGGCCGGCGAAAGCGAAGCGAGCATCGCCTCGAAGCCCACCCGGTCGGCTGGATCGAGCGAAGTGCGGTAATCCTCCATCGTGCCGTACACCGGCAACTTGAGGCGGTCCAACAAGCCGCCGCTACGCTGCACGACACCACGATCGTGATCGAAGTCGAACGCGTACATTCGGCCGGCCGCCAGCGCGAGCCGCAGCCGCTCCTCGCTCGACTGCAGCGCGAGCGCTGTATTCTTGATCCGCGCGAACATGGCCGACAAGGTGAGCACAGCCAGGCTCAAGGTCAGCACGAACACCTCGGCCGCAAGCAGGCGGTCGGGCAGAGGTGTCGAAGGGCCGCCAAACCGCCCAACACCGGACAATGCGGCCGTCACGACCACGACGGAGACGCATAGCGCACCGAGCGCGGAGAACCACGCTGGTGCTCGCCCGGCAAGCCAAAGGAAGGACGGGAATAAAACCGTCGTCGGAGCAATGACGGGCCAAGCCGTATCGCTCGGCTTGAGGTTGATCGCCAAGAGCGCCAGGGCCACCGTCACCACGATGCCGAGGCAGCCTTCCGCCAACGTCCTCAGGCGCGGTGGATGTCGCAGCAGCCTGGGCAGCGTAAGGATGGCCGGGGCCATCGTCAGGATGCCAAGCGCATCCGACTTGAACCATGTGAACCAGATCGGCAGCAACGGAGATTTGGACAGCCCGAGAACCTGAATGGCGAACGCGGCTGGTAGTGCAGCGATCCCGGCGGCAATGGCGGCTGCGGCGACAAAGGCAGCAAAGCTGGATAGGCTTTCAAGCTGGGTGCGGTCCTTGTCCAGACGACGCATGACCCAGACGAAAATCAGGCATTCCATCGCGTTGCACGCGGCGAATACCATCGTGGCAGGCAGACTGGAGCGCGCCTGCAGGTTGGCGACGATGGTCGCGGCGGCCACCGCAAGCGCGATTGGGATGCGGGCCGACTTTCTCAATACGGCAGCTAGCCCTGCCGCGATGCCCGACGCCGGCCAGAAAACCGCAACCCCTTCCGACTCGCTCAACACCAGCAGCGCAAGCCGTCCAGCAATGTAGTAGAGCAAGCCAACGGCAAGGAAGATCCCCAGCAACGCAGGCCACTCGACATTGAATTGCGACAACCGTGCGCGAGGTGAGAAGATCCGAGTGTTTCGTGACTCCTGCATCAGAAAATGCCCCGGCTCTGGGAAACGTCTACCTTGCCCCGCGCGTAAAGCGTAAAGTCAAACCCCCGTCGCAACCACAGTGCCGAGGCTCGCCTGGCCCCACTCCGACCATGAGCCGTCATAGAGACCGTGCGCGGGACTGCCGAGCACCGCAAGGGCAAGCGACAGCACGGCGGCCGTCACGCCGGAACCGCAGGATGTCACGACGGGCCTTGCCAGGTCGATGCCCGCGCGCTCGAACGCGGCGCGCAACTCGGCCGGTTGCTTCAAAGTGCCATCGGCGCAAAGTAGCGTCGCAAACGGCAGATTGCGCGCGCCGGGAATGTGGCCGCTGCGCAGACCAGGGCGCGGCTCGGGCTCGCGGCCCTGGAACCGGCCAGCGGCACGCGCGTCGACGATCTGGCCATTGCCTGCCGCGACCAGCGCCTGCATCTGTTCGAGGCTGCGCACCAGAACTCGATCGGGATGCGTGCCGAAGCCACGCGCCTTGCGCACGGGCGGCGGATCGGCGGTCACGGCCCGGCCCTCGGCCCGCCACTTCTTTAGGCCGCCGTCGAGCACCGCGACATTGTCGTGGCCGAACGCGCGCAGCGTCCACCAAACACGTGCCGCGGAAAACAGACCCTGAGTAGAGGCGTCGTAAGCCACGACGCACTCGCCGTCGCCGATGCCGAGATCCTTCATATGCGCCGCGAATTTTTCCTGTGGCGGCAGCATGTGCGGAAGCGATGACGCCTGATCGGAAATCGCGTCGATGTCGAAGAAGCGAGCGCCGGGAATGTGGCCTGCCGCGTACTCCGCCCGGGGATCGCGCTTCTCCGCCGGCAGATGCCAGGAACCGTCGAGGATCGCGACATCAGGGGCGTCGCGATGGTCGGCCAGCCACTGCGTCGAGACCAGATACTTGCCGGTTAGTTCCGGCATTTCCTGCTCCTGCGCTGGCGTCAACTATGTACCGGGATCGACGATCACATTCGGCACGCCGCGCTTCTCGACCAGCCAGCGCGGCTGCGGCAAGCCCTTTCTCGCCAGGAACGCCCGATTGTACAGCCTGGACTGATAGCGGGCACCATGGTCGCAAAGAATTGTCACGATCGTGTGCCCTGGGCCCATGTCGCGGGCTAGACGGATCGCGCCTGCAACGTTGATGCCGGACGACGAGCCAAGGCAAAGCCCCTCCTCCTCGACCATGTGGAACACAGTCTCGACCGTCTCCGTATCCTCGATGCGATAGGAACGATCCACCACGACACCTTCCAGGTTCTTGGTGATCCGGCCCTGGCCGATGCCCTCGGTGATCGAGCTGCCCTCGGCCCTCAATTCGCCGGTCGTGTAGTAGCTGTGGAGCGCGGCGCCGGGCGGGTCGGCCAGTGCGATCTGGATCGCGGGGTTCTTCGCCTTGAGGCCGAGCGAGACGCCACCGAGCGTGCCGCCAGAGCCGACCGCGGCGACGAAGCCGTGCACCGTGCCGCCGGTGTCCGCCCAGATTTCCTCGGCTGTGGTCTCGATGTGGGCCTGCCGGTTGGCGACGTTGTCGAACTGGTTCGCCCACACCGCGCCATTGGCCTCGGTCTTGGCGAGCGCTTCGGCAAGGCGGGCAGAATATCGAACGAAGTTGTTGGGGTTCTTGTAGGGCGCGGCCGGCACTTCGACGAGCTCCGCGCCGAGCATCCGCAGCGTATCTTTCTTTTCCTGGCTCTGCGTATCGGGAATTACGATCACGGTGCGATAACCGCGCGCGGCCGCCACCATCGCGAGCCCGATGCCGGTGTTGCCAGCGGTGCCTTCCACGATCGTGCCGCCGGGCTTCAATAGACCGCGACGGACCGCGTCTTCCACGATGTAGAGCGCGGCGCGGTCCTTCACCGACTGGCCCGGGTTCATGAATTCGGCCTTGCCCAGGATCGTACAGCCGGTCTCGCACGAGGCCCGCTCGAGCTTGATCAGCGGCGTGCGGCCGATCGCCTGGCAAACGTCTTCATAGCGCGGCAATTCAAGTTCCTTCGGATAGGGCCAAACGATGGGCGCCGGATGGAGGGGAACCTATCGAGCCTCGCGTGAGGGCACAAGTTCAGGCGCTCGATTGTCGCCTTTAGGCGGAACAAATGCTGGGTCGCGTAAGTGCTTGACCCAGCCTACGGTCGTCGTTGGTCCTCCTAGGTTCGTCGGTGCGATTAGCCGTTCAAGCCCGGCCGGTCGGCATCGGTACGCGGTCGACGTGGGCGATCTCGATGCGCAGCAGACGCTCCATGAGGTGCGACTTCACTTCGCGATACGCGGGATCGTCCCACAGATTTCGGAACTCGCCGGGGTCGGTCTTGAGATCGTAAAGCTCGCTCCATTCCACGCCATCGAACAGGCTCATGCGCCAGCGTTCGTCGACCAGCGTGTGGATGCGCGGTACGCCGCCGATCGCCTCGTTCGGGCGCTGGTGATCGTATTGCACGAAGGCGGCTGCCCGGCCCTTGCTGTCGTCGCCAGCGATCACCGGCAGCAGGCTTTGGCCCTGCATTCCGACGAACGGCGCGATCTCGGCACGATCAAGAATGGTCGCGGGAATATCGATGGTCGAGCCGATCGCGCCGGCCCGCGCGTGGCGCCGCGTCTGGCCTTTGTGCCCGGGCGTATCCGACCACACGAACGGCACGCGGAGCACCTGGGCATACTGTTCCGAGCCCTTGAGCAGAAGGCGATGATCGCCGAGATGCTCGCCGTGATCGGCTGTGAACATCCGCACCGTGTTGTCGCCGAGGCCCGCGTCCTGCAGCGTTTGAAGCACGGTGCCGATCGAATCGTCGATCAGCGCGATCATGCCGGCGGTGAGGGCGGCGGCCTCCTGTGCCTCGCGCGGTGTGGTCGAGAACGAGAATTGCGAAGCCAGGTTCGCCTTGCCCTGCTCGCGTTCGGCGATGACGGCGGCGACGTGGGGCGGCGGCGTCCAGTCGTTGCGGCGGAAGGCCTCGGGCACAGGGAATTGGTCTGGCTTGTACATGTCCCAATATTTGCCCGGCGGATTGAAGGGATGGTGCGGATCGGGGAACGACACCATCAGGAAGAACGGCTGGTCGCCCTTCTGTTTCGCGTGGGCCTCGATGAATGCGCGGGCGCGTTCGGCGATGTAGCTCGTCTGATAGAGTTCGGCTGGCAACCGCGTGCGGATCGCCTGCGGGCAAACGTAGTCGTGCGGAAGCTGGTGCTCTGCGCCGATCATCTGCATGGCGTTTGGCTCGCGTGCCAGCAACCAGGCGCGATAATCACCATCGACGCCATCGCCGTGGCCGGTGACGAGATCGACGTGGCCGAAGCCGTAATAGGGCAGCGACAGGCGCGCATTCGGTTTGGCCCAATGGTTGGGGCTCTCCTGATCGTAGTCCGTGCGTCGCAGTCCATGCCTGATAGCCTCGGCGTGCTCGCCTTTTGCCGGAGCGTAGCCGGGTTTTGGCGCGGGCGGCTGCATCAGCGCGGGCATGCCTGTAAACGTCTGCAGGTGGCTCTTGCCGACCAGCGCGGTCGAATAACCGGCGTCGCCGAGCAGGTCGACGAAGGTGACCGCGCTGCTTGAGAGCGGCGTGCCGTTGGCGCGGACGCCGTGCACGGATGGCATGCGTCCCGTGAGCAAGCTCGAACGGTTCGGCATGCACACGGGGCTCGCCACATAGAAGCGGTCGAACGTGATGCCCGCAGTGGCGATGCTGTCGATGTGCGGCGTGCGCACCACCGGATGGCCATTGCAGCCAAGCCAGTCGGCGCGGTGCTGGTCGGTGATGAACAAGATGAAGTTGGGCCGGGCCATGCGGGGTCTCCTGTGTGTCGATTTTCCCCATCATGAAGCGCGGCGGGGAGAGCGAGAAGTCCGCATCATCCCTTGCCGAGATACGCCGCCACGACCTTGGGATCGCGTAGCACCTCATCAGGCGGCCCCGAGGCCAGTGTGCAGCCGTAGTCGAGCACATGCAGGCGGTCGGCGAGGTCGGCGATCATCTGCATGTCGTGCTCGATCCACAGAATCGCGATGCCGAGCTCGTGCTTGATGCGCATGATGAAGCGCGCCAGATCCTCGCGCTCGTCGCGGTTCAGGCCGGCCGAGGGCTCATCGAGCAGCAACAGTTTCGGCTCCATCGCAAGGGCGCGCGCGAAACCGATGATCTTCTGCACCCCGAACGGCAGGCTCTCGACGCTGGCGTGGCGATAGCGCTCCAACTCGGTCGTCTCGATGATGCGCTCGACCGCTTCGCGCGCCTCGATCTCGGCGCGGCGTACCGACGGCAGGAACAACATCTCGGCGAGCGCGTTGGTGCGGGTTTGCGCGTGACGGCCGGTAAGCAGCGTCTCGACCAGGGACATATGCGGGAACAATTCGCCGTGCTGGAATGTGCGCGCGACACCGAGACGGGCGATCTCGTGCGGCTTCATGCGCGTGACGTCCTGGCCGCGAAAGCGGATCTGTCCGGCGCCGTGATAGAGGCCGCTGATGCAGTTGAACACGCTGGTCTTGCCGGCGCCGTTCGGGCCGATCAGGGCGAACAGTTCGCCCGCCGATACCGATAGCGACACGTCGTCGAGCACGGTCAGGCCGCCGAAACGCAGGGTCAGCCGTTCGATCTCGAGCTCAGCCATACCACCTCCGGGAACGGCGATATTGCTTGATCTCGCGATAACTGCGGCGCTCGCCCGAGCCGGCCTGGCCCAGATAGAACTCCTTGATGTCGCCGTGGTTGCGCAGCCGTTCCGCCGTGCCGTCCAGCACCACGCGGCCGTTCTCCAGCACGTAGCCGTAGTCCGCGATCGCGAGCGCAACGGTGGCGCTTTGCTCGACGAGCAGGATCGTGATGCCGAGCTCGGCGCGGATTTCGGTCAGCCGCTGTGCGAGCTGCTCGACGATCACCGGAGCGAGGCCGAGCGACAACTCGTCGACCAGCAACAGTTCGGGATGGCACATCAGCGCGCTCGCCAGCGCCAACATCTGACGCTCGCCGCCCGACAGCAGACCGCCGATGCGTGGCCTCAGCTCGGCAAGGCGCGGGAAGAATTGGTAGACCAGCTCCTCGCGCCGTCGAATATCCGCGCGGCTCACGCCCGACGTTGCAGGAGCGTGCAGGTTTTCCGTCACGGTCAGGTTCGGGAACACCTTCTCCCGTTCGGGCACCAAGGCGATGCCGCGCCGGGCGATCAGATGCGGCGCGCGGTTCTCGATGCGTGCGCCCTTGAAGGTGATGCTGCCGTCGGTGACGCGCGCGTCGTCGAGACCGAGAAAACCGGAGATCGCGCGCAGCGTCGTCGATTTGCCAGCGCCGTTGGTGCCGAGAACGGCGACGATCTGGCCGGGCATGACGTTGAGCGAAATGCCCTGCACCGCCGTGATCGCGTGTTTGTAGACGACCTCCAATTTATCGACGGCGAGCAGCGGCGCTATCGCTTCGGGTGGCGCATTCATTTGCGGCCCCCCGCGATGGGGGTCTGCTTGAACGGCCACAGCAGGAAGAAGCTCTGTAGGCGCTTGTAGATGCCGACGAGGCCCAACGGCTCGAACACGAGGAACAGAATCATGACAACGCCGAACGCAGCGTAGTTCACCGCGAAAAGCTGGCTGGCGTAGCGCTGTGCCCCGGGCAGCATATTCAGCAGCGCCTCGATGCCATACGGGAACAGCGTCACGAATACCGCGCCGAGCAAAGCTCCCAACAGCGAGCCCATGCCGCCGATGATGATCATCGCGATGTACTGAATCGAGAGATAGAGCGAGAACGCCTCCACCGAGACGAAGCCGCGATGATAGGCAAACAACGCGCCCGCCACCGCCGTGATGCTCGACGAGATCACGAACGCGGAAAGTTTGGCCGTGGCCACGTTGATGCCGAGTGCGCCGGCAACGGTTTCGTTGGAATGGACGGCACGCCAGGCGCGGCCGGTCCGGCTGCGCAGCAGATTGAGGCAGAGCAGGAGCGTGAGCGCGGCGGCGGCGAGCATCACGAAATACCAGGCGCGTGCGCTCGAAACCTCGTAGCCGAATACGCGCGGCGGGTCGATCACGATGCCGGTCGAGTAACCGCGCTTGGTCTCGTACTCGCCGCCGAGATAGACGACGACGAAGTGCAGTGCGAGCGTGCTGACCGCGAGATAAAGCCCGCGCAAGCGCAGCGACGGCAATCCGAACACGACGCCGAGCAGTGCGCCCGTCGCTGCCGCCGCGGGCAACGTAATCCAGAATGGCGCGGCGAACTCCTTGAACAGAATACCGTTGGTGAAGGCGCCCGCCGCAATCAGCCCGGCGTGACCAAGCGAGACCTGCCCGGCGTATCCCGTGAGCAGTGCAAGCGCCAGCGCGCCGACCGAGGCCAGCAGCACCTGCGCTGCCAGATCGAGCACGAACGGCGAGGCGAAGAACGGGAATACCAATAGAAGCGCGATGCCTGCAGCGAGCGCCGACCACTCGAGCCGGGTTTCGATCAGCGATTGATCCTGCGCGT
Source organism: Devosia equisanguinis (assembly GCA_945903565.1). GTDB lineage: Bacteria > Pseudomonadota > Alphaproteobacteria > Rhizobiales > Hyphomicrobiaceae > CAMDPA01. The sequence continues at coordinate 25,296 of CAMDPA010000003.1, forward strand.
AGCTGGTGCGGAAATAGCCGCTGGCGCGCGGCGGGCGCTTAGACACGGTCGAGCGCCTCCCGGGTTCCAAACAGGCCCCAAGGCCGCACGACCAGCATTGCGATCAGGATCAGAAACGGCACCACGTCGGCGAGCAGGGCATCGACATAGTTGATCAAGAGCACCTCGGCCGCCGCGACGATCAATGAGCCCACGAGCGCACCGACGAGGCTGTCGAGACCACCGACGAGGGCGGCCGGGAAGGCCTTGAGACCGATCAGCACCATCGTGCCGCTGAGGCCGGTGTCGAGCGCGATCAGCATGCCGGCGAGGCTGCCCGTGAGCGTTGCCAGTCCCCAGGCGAGTGCGTAGACCGCGTGCAGGTTGATGCCGCGCTGTGCGGCGAGCAACGGCGCCTGCCCCGCGGCGCGCATCCTTACGCCCCACCGGCCAAAGCGCAGAAACGCGAACAAGGTGCCGTAGACCACGATGGTCGAGCCGATCAACAGCGACGAGTAGAGCGAGATGCGCGCGCCGCCCGGCAGGGCGAACGAAGGATTCGTTACGCCGAGCACCTGACCGGGGTTTTGCAACTGCGCCGACCAGATGAGAACCATGATACCACGCAGCAGGATACCGAGGGCAACGGTTGCGAGCACGGCGGCCAGCACCATCTCGCCGGTCATCTTGCGCATGAGGAAGACGTAGACCATCGCGCCGACCGCCAGGCTCAACACCAGCGCGGCGGTGATCGCGGCGAGCGGCGAGAACGCGAACGTCGACGCGGTGGCCAGCAGCAGGTAGGCGCCGAGCATCATCAACTCGCCGTGCGCCAAATTGAGCACCCGGCTGACGCGATAGATGAGCACGTAGCCGCAACTGATCAGCGCATAGATCGCCGCCAGCACGGTGATGTTGACGACGAGTTGCACGATTGGTTCCTGATCACTTTGCGTCGTCGCTCCCAACCCTCTCCCCGCGAATGGCGGGAGAGGGGGCAAGGTCAGCGATTACTTCACGTCGTAGGCGAACCAATCTTTCACCACCACAATAGCGTTCTTGGCGGGATCGAAGCGATAGACGCGATAGTACTGCTTGGTGCGGAAGTGGTTGTCCTTGGTCCATTCGATCGGGCCGCCGCGCAGGCCCTTGGTGTCGACCTTTACGCTGGCGAGCGCGTCGGCGACCTTCTGCGGCGTGGCCGGCCAGCCCGCTGCCTTCAGTGCGGCCTCGACGACCTGACCAGCGATCCAGCCTTCGGCCATCTGGTTGGCGGGATAGCTCGAGCCGCCGGCCTTGATCGCGGCCTCGATCTCCTTGTGGATCGGCAGACCTTCGTAGAACAGCGAGTTGGCGCCGACCACGAACAGCTTGGGGTCCTTCAGGCGGAGCAACTCGTTCTCGGCTTCCAGATGCGCCCAGGTAACATAGTCGCCCTGCCAGTCGAGCCGACGCAGCGCTTCGATGGTGCGGATCTGCGTGATCCATGGCGCCCACGAGAACACCCAGTTGGCGTTGGCCTCCTTGAGCTTGGTGGCGAACGGGGTGTAGTCCGGCGTCGGCGGCGGAATGATCTCCTTGGCGACGGCCTTGATGCCGAGCGCGGCGGTCTGGCTTTCGGCAAAGTCGATCTCGCCGCGCGACACCGGAATGGCCATCGCCACAAGGCCTAGATTGACCGGAGTCTTGGCGGTTTCCTTGATGAAGGCGAGCGCGGCGCGGCTGTCGTAGGTGGCGGCAAACGCGGTCGAGCAGAACTGCAGTGGCTCGGCCGGGGGATTGACCTCCTTGGGGCAAACCGAGTTGGCGAACAGCAGCGGCACCTGCGCGCGCTTGGTCTCGCCGATCACCGGTGCGTATGTCGACGAGAGGCTCGAGTTGATCACCAGAATGGCATTGTCCTGGGTGACGAGCTTCTTGACGTTGGCGGCCGCCTTGCCGGGCTCGGCGGAGTCGTCCTGCACGACGAACTTGATCTGCTTGCCGTTGATGCCGCCGGCCTTGTTGATGCGATCGAAATAGATGCGCATGGCATCGGCGCCGGGTGCGTAGGTTCCGGCGGGTGGCCCGGTGAGAGCGCCGGTCAAGCCGATCACGTAGGCATCCTGGGCTGTTGCGGACGTGGCATGAGCGAGCAATGCCAGTGTTGCGCAAGTTAAGCCGGTTGTTGCTAACCGAGTGGTCATTTCAGTCTCTCCCTGTTGCGTTTCCCTGCTTTTGATTATCACACGCCGCCGACGCGCAAGGCATCCCCTGCACCGGCCGCCAGCAGCCGCTCCTCGCTGTCGTCGTACATTTCATCGACGAGGTCCTTGAAGCGCTCCAGCATCACCTTGCGTTTCACTTTGCGCGTGGGCGTCACCGGTTCGCCCTCCTCCTCCGGGTCGAGCTGCTTGGGCAGAATGCGGAACGATTTGACCTGCTCGACGCGGGCGAGATCCGCGTTGGCCTTGGCGACTTCGGCCTCGATCAGGCGACGCACGCGTTCGTGGGCCGACAGGCTGGTGAAACCGGTGTAGGCGATGTCGTTGGTGCGCGCCCAATCGGCGACGGCATCGAAATCGATCTCGACGAGGGCGGTGAGGTATTTGCGGCCGTGGCCGATCACGACGGCTTCCGCGATGAAGGGGCTGCCGCGCAGAATGTTCTCGATCGAGGCCGGCGAGATGGTCTTGCCGCCGGACGTGACGAGGAAATCGCGGGCGCGGTCGACGAGCCGCAAGGTATCGCCGTGCCATTCGGCGACGTCGCCGGTGTGCATCCACCCGTCCGCGTCGACGACGTCGGCGGTGGCGTCCGGCTTTTGCCAATAGCCCTCGAAGCCATCGGGGCCGCGCACGAGAAGTTCGGCGCCGTCGCCGAGCTTCACGTCCCAGCCGCTGACGACGGTGCCGACGCTGCCGGGCTTTGGAAATGGCCCGCGTTGCGCCGATATGAAAGCGCCGCCCGTCTCGGTCTGGCCGTAAGCTTCGACCAGATTGACGCCCCACATCTGCCACAGCGCAGCGGTCTCGGGCGGCAATGCGGCGCCGCCTGAGATGGCAAGCTCCACGCGATCGAGACCAAGCTGACGCAGCATCGGCCGGAATACGACGTTGCGTGCGGCCTGCATCGCCACGCGGTCCAATGTACTCGGCTCTCCGCCCCAACGCTGGCGCGCGACACGGCGGGCGAGTTTCATCGCGGCGTTGCTGGTGATGCGCTTGGGCAGGGACGTGCTGCCCAGGCCGATCAGCACCTGCGAGGCGAACTTCTGCATGTAGCGCGGCACGGTGAACAGCGCGGTCGGACCGACATCGACGAGGGTTTGCAGGAGATCGTCGACGTCGTCGCCATAGTGCGGCACGAGACTGGAAATGAGCGGCAGGGTGATCGCGATGTCGCGGCCGAAAATGTGGCACAGCGGGAGGAATACGACCGTGCGGTGTTCGCGTTCGCGCAAGGTCGGGAAGTGATCGACGATCGTGTAGGTGCCGGCGAGATGCTTGCCGTGCGAGATCAGCGCGCCCTTGGGATGGCCTGTGGTGCCCGACGTGTAGACGATGAATGCGGGATCGACGGGGCCGACGGTCTTGACCATCACTTCCAGCGCGGCGAGGCCGCCGTCGAGCGGGCCGGCGGACTCCAGCACGTCGTCGAGCAGGCGCAGCTTGGGGTGCTGATAGGCGAACATCGCGGAAGGGTCGATCACGACAATCGCGCGCAGCGCCGGCAGGCGGTCGGCGATGGCGAGGATCTTGTCGATGTATTCCTGATCTTCCGCGATGAAGATCGCGGCACCGGCATCGAGCATCTGGTACTCGACTTCGGACACCGAAGCCGTCGGATATATGCCGAACGAGATCGCGCCGAGCGCTTGAGCTGCTTGATCGCAGATCGCCCAGTCTTCCGTCGCATCGCCCATGATGGCAACGCGCTCGCCGCGTCCGAGACCCAGGGATTGCAGCCCGAGCGCGCAGCGGCCGATGAGATCGGCGTAGTCGCGCCAGGTGCGTTCGCGATAGAGGCCAAGATGCTTGGAGCGGTAGGCGACGGCATCGGGCTTGGTGCGCGCGTGCTCGGCAATCAGCTGAGGCGCCGTCTTGGCACGAAGGGTCGCGAATACCGGTGAGACCTCGCCCATCGTCACGCCGCCACCCTCGATGCCTATGCGTCTTGGCGCAGAACGTGGATCACTCGCTTCTGAGCGCTCATTGGACTAATGAACTCTGGCACGGTGGGCCCGCCATATCAAGTCTGGCTACCGAAAGGTTCCGTTCCGCCGAGGAGTAATACATGCCCGCCATTCCTTCGCACTTGCCACCATTCAGGCCGCCATTTCGTGCCGATCATGTCGGCAGCCTGTTGCGTCCTGCCGCGTTGCGGCAGGCATTCCGCGACAAGGCCGCTGGCAAGCTCGACGACGTTGCTTTCGCCGCGATCCAGGACAGCGCAATTCGCGACGCCGTTCGCCTGCAGCAAGACGCCGGACTCGGCGTGGTTACCGACGGCGAATTCCGCCGCGCGTCGTACTGGGGCCGGTTCGTCGAACGGTGCGAAGGGTTTGTGATAAAGCCGGCGATCATGAAATTCCGCGACGATCACGGCCACGAGCTCGACTTCACCGCGACCTATGCCAGCGCCAAGGTAAAGCGCACGCGCGATCTCGCGCTCGACGAGTTCCAGTTCCTGAAGGGCGCCACATCGGCGGTCGGCAAGATCACGCTACCAGCTCCTTCCACGATGCACTTCTACCGCTACACCGATTTCGCCGACCATAACGTCTATGCCAATGCCGGGGATTTCTTCGCCGACCTGGCCGCCGTGTTCCGCCAGGAGATCGCGGCGCTGGCGGCGACGGGGTGCCGCTATATCCAGCTTGACGAGGTCGCCATCGCGCTGTTGTGCGACGATGCCATTCGCGCCCAGGTGAAGGCGAACGGCCATGATCCCGACGCGCTGATCGATCTCTACATCCGTGCCATCAACGACGCGATCGCGGGTGCGCCCGCCGACATGGCGATCGGCATCCATATGTGCCGCGGCAATTTCAAGGGCCACTATCTCTCGCAGGGTGGATACGACTCCGTCGCCGAGCGGTTCTTCAACGGCGCCAAGGTCACGCACTTCCTGCTCGAGTACGACAGCCCGCGTGCGGGCGATTTTGCGCCGCTGCGCTTCATGCCAAAGCCCAAGGGCGTCGTGCTCGGGCTCGTCAGCTCGAAGTCGCCCAAGCTGGAGAACCGTGAGGAACTTCGTCGGCGCATCGACGAAGCGGCGAAGGTGATGGACCTCGACCGTCTCGGCATCGGCCCGCAGTGCGGGTTTGCGTCGACCGTGGCCGGGAACCCGGTCACCGAAGCCGACCAGAGCGCGAAGCTGCGGCTCTGCGTCGACGTCGCCCGGCAGGTGTGGGGCAGTGCGTAGGAGACTCGCAATCGCCGAACATCGGTTCACGATATTTATATCCATTCCGTCATCCCGGACGAGCGAGCAGCGCGAGCGAAGATCCGGGACCCAGCAAGAAAAGCGTCGAAGACACAATATTCTATGGTGCCTTCGGCACTCCTTATGCTGGGTCCCGGTGTTGGTTCCACCTGCGGTGTCACCAAACCGGGATGACGGTCCGGCTATCATTCAACCTTCAGGCCGGCCTCCGTCACAACGCGGCGCCACTTGGCGAGATCGGTGGCGAGCTGGGTTGCGAGTTGCTCAGGCGTGCCGCCGAGGATCGTCGCGCCTTCGCTTTCGTACTTGGCCTTGACCTCCGCCAACGCGAGCGTCCGGTTCAGCTCGGTGTTGAGACGCGCGATGATTGCGGGTGACGTGCCGGCGCGCACCATGATGGCGAACCAGTTGCCCACGTCGTAGCCGGGAAAGCCGGACTCGGCCAAGGTCGGAACATCGGGCAGGCCCGAATTGCGTTGAGCCGTCGTGATCGCGAGCGCCCTCAGCTTGCCGCCGCGGATGTGGCCGATCAAAGCAGGCATAGCCGCGATGAAGAATTCCGCCCGGCCGGCGATCACGTCGATGAGGGCCGGCCCCGCGCCCTTGTATGGCACGTGCACGACCTTGATGCCGGCCGATAGCTGCATCAGCTCGATGCCCATGTGCGCCATGCTGCCGTTGCCGGAGGACGCGAACGTGAGTTCGCTGGGCTTGGCCTTGGCGGCGGCGATGAATTCCGCAACCGAATTGATCCTGGAGCCGGCCGCCGTCACCATCAGCTGCGGCGTCGAGGCGACGAGCCCTACGGGCGCAAGGTCTTTGATGGGATCGAACGGCACGGTCTTGTAGATGGCCGGGTTCACCGCGAGATTGGACACCTGCCCGAAGAGCAGCGTGTAGCCGTCCGGCTGCGACTTGGCGACCAGCTCGACACCGATGTTGCCGTTGGCGCCGCCGCGATTGTCGATCACGATGTTCTGCTTCAGGCCGTCGCCCAAGGCCGGCGTGATTTGCCGTGCCAGAATGTCGAGAACGCCGCCCGGCGGGAACGGCACGACCATTCGAAGTGCCCGCGAGGGGTAGTTGTCCTGTGCCGCCGCGGACGCACCGCCGATGATGGGACTGAGTAGCAGGCAGGAAAGCAGGAGACGACGGAAGGACATCGGTATTCCTCCACTGCGCTGTCTATTTCGGCCACCGCGGATTCGGCGTTACGCGACGCCCTCGGCGTTCTGGATGAACTCAGGCGGCATGTCGGGGCCCCAGATGTAGACCGAGTCCTCGGGCGGGTAGTCGCCGGCGGGCCAGTCGCAATCGACGGGTACGTAGTCGATATCGCAGGAATACTCGCAGTAGCTGCCCCAGGGGTCGCGGACGTAGTGGAAGTAGTTGGAGCCGAGCACGTGGCGGCCCAGGCCCCAGCCTTTGGCGTAACCGCTCTCCAGCATCTGCTTGGCGCCAAGACCGATGTCCTGCACGCTGCCGACATCCCAACTGAAGTGGTGGTGGCCGGGTGAATCGGACTTCGCGAACGCCATCATGTGGTGATCGCTGCCGTGGATGCCGTGCATGAACGCGATCACGTCGGCGGAGCGGTCCGACAAGCGCATGCCCAGCACGCGGCCGTAGAACTCGATCGCCTTGGGTACATCGGTGGTGAACAGCAACAGGTGCGCGAACCGGCGCGGCCGCACGAGTGGCGCCGCGGACCGGCTCGGCTGGCCGCGCACGCCGGCGGGGCTCGATGCGATCCACGACGTGGTCTTCTCGTTGGGCGAGCACTTCTCCGCCACGCGCAGCTCGATCAGGTTGCCGTCGTGATCGCGCAGCCAGACGCCGTTTGACTGGCTGCCCTTGGGCGGATCGAGTTCGGTGATGCGCATCTCCTGTAGCCGCTTGCGAAACAGCGGTAGGTCCTCCTCGAACACGCCAAACGAAATGTGCCCAAACTTCTTGCGCGGCCCCTCGCTGATGCTGCCCCAGCGATGCGGCGTACCCGGCACGTACATGCCCAGGCCGTTGCCCTCCTCCGGCACATGAAGGCCGAAGTTCGTATAAAAATGATGCGCGACCTTGAGGTCCGGAACCGCCAGCGAGAAATGATCGAGCGAGTGGACGCCGAGCTCGCCGGGCCTGCGGTTGGGCGCGATGTAGCCTTGGATCGCGGTCATCTTAGGCGCTTCCTATGTGGGCCGGGCGGTGGACGCGGCGGCGTCATCGTTTTCGGCAGCCTATCCCAGCCGTGCCCCACCTCACAACTTCGGTCTTCCGATCCGCACGATAACACTCCCACCCTCACGCGGTTTCCCGCGCAAGGATGGAATCGTTGCTGGTTGCTCTGGCGCAAGCGCCAACGCAACGAATGACTCAGGGGCGCGGGGCGACAAGTGACCGCGTTGTTTAGTTTAGTTTTTTAGCGGCACACGTGCCGCCCCGCACAGGATTTTAAACGGCATACCCACGGCGTTGAACCGGATCATCGGACCCCCGAGTCTCACGGGGGCGGACGTGGCGAGCCTCGGCCCAGAGGTGCGCGTAAACACCGGGTGGGCCGACCTGTATCCCGCCCCTCACGATCGAGACGCCTCGCGAGCGCAA
>CAMDPA010000004.1 GCA_945903565.1 Devosia equisanguinis
CCGTAAACGTCCAGAAACTTCTCCATTCTCCGGTCCTCGTCACACTTGGCCCGGCTCATCCAATCCCCCCAATGCTGCGCATTGAGAGAATCACGGATTACCGGACATATCGTGTGCTACTGGAACCGGACAACTCGTGAGCTACCGACAACGTACCGCGCACATATTGCGCCGCGGTCGAGGCAGGTGCAGTCTGCGGCCGTGCTGCACAGCAGCATCGAGCGGTCGCAGCATCGGCGACCGCGAAATCAAAGAGGATCGATCATGTACAAGCTTTATTACGCCCCGGGCGCTTGCTCGCTGTCGCCCCACATCGTGCTGCGCGAAGCCGGCGCGCCCTTCAAGATGGTCAAGGTCAACCTCGCCGAAAAGAAGACTGAAGACGGCGGCGACTTCTGGGCCAAGAACCCCGGCGGCTATGTGCCGGCCCTCGAAGCCGCCGACGGCACGATGATCACCGAAGGTCCGGTGATCGTGCAGTACATCGCCGACAAGGCCGGCAAGCTGGTGCCCGCCTATGGCACCAAGGAGCGCTATCAGCTCATGACCTGGCTGAACTTCACGACGAGCGAATTGCACAAGGGCTTCTCGCCGCTATTCAACGCCAAGGTAGACGACGGCTCCAAGGCCGTGCTGCGCGACCGCCTGCGCCACCGTCTCGGCGTGGTCGACAAGCACCTCGCGACGAACCAGTATCTGATGGGCAAGGACTTCACGGTCGCCGACGCCTACCTGTTCACGGTGCTGACCTGGACCCCACGCCCGGCGATCGCGATCGACCTCGCCAAGGAGTTCCCCAACCTCAAGGCCTATCACGACCGCGTTGCCGCCCGTCCGGCCGTCGCCGATGCGCTGAAGGCAGAAGCAGCGTAAAGAGTGCCGGGGTCAGACCTTGCGGGTCTGACCCCGTCTTCTTCAATGCTTGTGCGGCTCGCTCTTCGCGAACGCCGCCTTTTGCTCGGCGGTCGCTTCCTTCTGGAACTTCGCCTGCCAGTCCTTGTACGGCATGCCGTAGACGATCTCGCGCGCATCGTCCTTGCTCAGCGCCTCGCCCTTCTCCTGCGCCGCCTCCTGATACCAGTTTGACAGGCAGTTCCGGCAGAACCCGGCCAGGTTCATCAGGTCGATGTTTTGCACGTCGTTGCGCTTGCGCAGATGCTCCACCAGTTTGCGGAACGCGGCGGCCTCCAGTTCCGTGCGGGTCTTGTCGTCGAAGGTCGGCATGGGGCTCTCCTGTGTCGAGATATGCGATTGCCCCGAATATGGACATCGGAGGCCGCTATGTCACGGGGCCTGCGCACTGCCTGCCACTACGCATCGCGAAACGCTCTACCATTCCCGGTCGCCCCAGGATGCGTGAGAGTATCCTTGCCAGCCGCTCACCCCACGCCTGCTGGCCATCGGCATCGCGGATCAAATCCTGCCGCACCTCGATGGCCGCGAACGCCCGCCCCGGCATCGTGCCGTGCTGCCACAGCGTATCGCCCTCGTACTGGCCGGGATACGGCTCGTTCTCCCCCACGACGAGATCGGCCTCGGCCCGCAGTGCCGCCAGCAGCGGCATGGCAAGCCGCTCATCGTGCTCCCACAGCACACCTGCGTGCCACGGTCTTGGCGTGCCCTTCCAAACATCCGTAAAGCTGTGCATACCCAGCAACGCGGGCATGCGCCCGCCCGCCGCGCACCGAAAAATCGTGCGCCGGATCGCATCGTGATAAGGCCGGTAGAAGCGCGCAATTCGCTTCTCGCGCTCGGCGGCGTCGAGATGCCGGTTGCCTGGAATGATTGCCCCGTCCGACAGCCGCATGATCAACGTCGGATCGTCCTCGCCGCGATTGGGATCGATCAGCAGCCGCGAGAACCGCGTCAGCACAGCAGGCACGCCGAGCGCCTTCGCCAGATGCCGCGTCATGTCCGCGGCGCCGATATCGTAGGCAATGTGCCGCTCGAGTTCACTCGCTGGCAAACCGAGCGTGCCGTATTCGTCCGGCAGCGCATTTGAGGCATGGTCGCAGAGCAGCAGCAGGCCTGCCGTTGCAGCCCCGCCCACGATTTCATAGCTCTCGTGTAACTCGGCCTCGATCTGGGCCGCCCCGCCGCCGCTCGTCATGCCGCCAATATAGATGCAGCTGACGACGTTGAATACGCGCCGCGAAAGCGCAGTCCCTCACCTTTCGCTGTGACGCGGGCCGATAGAGGCGCTATTTTGCCCTGAGCGGCACTGTTCAATTGACCGCGACAACCACAGAATCCGGGAGGATCGACACCATGCAAAAGCCAGACCACCAAATCCACACGCCGAACTGCGGCTGCGGGCATCAACCCGGCGACGTCGTCGCCTTCAACCGCCGCGGCATCCTCACCGGCGCAGCCGCGCTCGGCACCATCGGCGCACTTGGCGTGGGCCTTAACGGGCGCAGCATCGCGCAGGCGGCCGCCCACCGCATCGATGTTCACCACCACATCACGCCTCCCGCCTGGCTCGAGGTCGTCAAGAAGGCCAAGAAAGACAACCCGCCGCTCGCCAACTGGTCCGTGCAGAAGTCGCTCGACGACATGGACAAGGCCGGCATCGCCACGTCGATGACCTCGCCGACGACGCCACAGCTCGGTTTCCTGCCCCCGGCCGAGGCACTCGCCATATCGCGCGCCTCCAACGAGTACGCCAAGAAGCTGGAGAGCGACCACAAGGGCCGCTTCGGCACGTTCGCGATGCTGCCGCTGCCGCACATCGACGAGACCCTGAAGGCGATCGAGTATGCCTTCGATACGCTCAAAGTCGATGGCGCCGGCATCATGACAAGCTACGGCGACAAGTGGCTCGGCGACAAGCACTTCGATCCCGTCTGGGCCGAGCTGAACCGCCGCAAGGCGACCGTCTACACGCACCCCACCGGCGCCAACTGCTGCGTCAACCTGATCCCCGGCATCCCCGACTCTGCTATCGAATACGGCACCGACTCCACGCGCTCGATCGCCCAGCTCATTTTCACCGGCGGAGCGGCGAAGTACGGCGAAATCAACTGGATCTGGAGCCACGGCGGCGGCTCGCTCACGGCCTTTTCCGAGCGTTTCCTGATCCAGATGCCCAACAGCGTCTACAAGGGCAAGGTCAGCCGGGAGGACGTGCAGGCCCAGCTCAACCGTTTCTACTACGACACCGCGCAAGTCAGCGGCGTGCACACCCTCAAGGCGCTTGCCCAAACCGTGCCGGTCTCGCAGATCGTCTACGGCACGGACTATCCCTACCGCACGGGCGCCGACCATACGAAGGGCGTCATGGCGGCGTTCTCGGGCGCGGAACTCGCCGCGATCGATCGCGGCAACGCCCTGCGCATCATCCCCCGATTGAAGGGCTGATAAGCCGTTGGGGTCGGTTTCGCGCGAGCGCGTGCCGCCCCCTTCACGGAAGCCGATGGAGCACACATGATGGCCGGCATACCGACGTCAAAACTGCTGACGCTCGATGCCGCCCACGTGCAGCGGTTCATCGAGCAGATCTTCCACACCGCCGGCTGGAACGCCGCGGACTCCCGGATCGCAGCCGATTGCCTGATCGGTTCCGACCGCGCCGGCCACGCCTCGCACGGCATCGGCCTCGTGCCGATGTACGTCGACACCATCAAGGCCGGCCGCCTCAAGCCGGAGTGGACCGCGCGCGTCATCAAGGACGACGGCCCCTTCGTCGTGATCGACGGTCGCCGCAGCCTCGGCCAGGTCGGCGCCCGCGACGCCACGTTGAAAGGCATCGAGACGGCACGCCAGCACGGCATTGCGCTCGTCAATCTGATCGACAGCCATCACGTCGGCCGCATCGGTCACTACGGCGAGATGGTCGCGCATGCGGGCTACGTCGGCCTGTTCTGGGTCAACGTGCACGGGCGCAAGCCGACCGTGGTCCCGTTTGGCGCACGCGAGCCGCGCTTCTCCACGAACCCGCACTGCGTCGCGATCCCGCGCCAGGGCGCCGACCCGTTCCTGCTCGATTTCGCCACCGCCGAGATGGCGGTCAACAAGGCGCGCGTCGCTCATGCCAAGGGCGAGAAGGTGCGCCACGGCACGCTACTGGATCACGCTGGCCGGCCGACCGACGATCCCGGCGTGTTATGGGAAAATCCGCGCGGCTCGATCGCCGCGTTCGGATTGCATAAGGGCTCGGGAATGGCAATCGTCTGCGAGCTGATGTCGGCCGCGCTCGGCAGCGGTCCCATGGTCGCCGATCAGACCGAAGCCGGCGCGATCCTTAACAACATGATGGGCATCGTCATCGATCCCGCGCGCATGGCGACCGGCGAGGAACCGATCGAAGCCGCTACCGATCGCATGATCGATTGGGTTAAGAGCGCCGCTGCCGCCGACGGCGTGCCCGAAGTGCTAACCCCTGGTGAGCCCGAGCAGTTGAACCGCGCCCGGCTCGGCACACATCTGGAGATCGATCCCGCCACCTGGGGCGAGATCGAGAAGGCCGCGCTTTCGCTTGGAGTAAGCGCGGAAGCGATTCCCCATAGGTTGGGTTGAGCTTTTGCGAAACCCAACAATCCACGGCACCACGGAAAACGTTGGGCTTCGCGTCATCGCGTAGCGATGCTCCGCATCGACGCCAAACCCGGTTTCAGTTCTTCCCCTTGCGGTCCACCGCGACGCGGCTCTCGCTCTCGTTGGGCGCGCCGAAGTGCTCGAAGTAGCGCGGATCAATCTTCTCGACGGGCAGCACGATCAACACATCGGTCGTGCCGAATTGCCGGTCGATCACCGCGCCGTCGCCCACCATCGCGCCAAGCCGCAAATAGCCCTTGATCAGCGGTGGTAACGCCTTCAGCGCTGCCTTCACGTCCACCTTGTCCTTGGGAATCCGGTCCATCGGCACGTGCAGCTTCGGGTGCGCCGTGACGCGCCACTCCGGCGGCGCCAGCGCGTGGTGATACAGGAACGACAGCGCCATCTCGTGCTCGGCCGGATCAACGCCCTCGAAACTGGCGCAGCCGATCATTACGTCGACCTTGTGCTCGCGGATGTAGGTCCACAGCCCATGCCACAGCAGCTCGACCGTGCGCTTGGTACGATAGGGCTTCAGTACGCAACTACGACCGAGCTCCATGAAGCGATAGCGCGGCGAGCGCGTGGCGATCAGCGGGGCAATGTCGTATTCGCCCTGCGTATAGAAGCCGAGCGTGTTCTGGGCGACGTCCTGGCGCAATACGCGATAGGTGCCAATGACGCGTGGCGGCTTGGCCCTGGACCACCCCCGCTTTTGATCGGCCGAGGCCGAGGTATCGATGACCAGCAGATGATCGCAGATCGCGTCATAGCGATCCTCGTCCCGGCGGCGCACTTGCGTGGTCAACGTCGGCTTGGCCGACATCTCCTTGTAGAACACGTTGTAGCGCAGACGCTGGGCCCGCTTCACGTCCGCTTTCGTCAGGGCTAGGCGGACCTCGAGATCACCGATGCGACCGTAAACCTTCGGCGCCAGCCGCGGTCGCATATGGCTGCGGATCAGGCCGGCACGCTTGGGGATGCCGCGTGTGCCGCGCGGGAGACCGCGCAACCGCAAGCGCCTCAACAAGCCCTGCGTCACGTTCGGCATTTCAGCTCCAGTGCTGCCCGCCCGTTCAGCCGGGCCGTTCCAAGCTCGTGCGCGATCACCCCAGCCCCCGACGTTAGCGATTCGACGCTAGAACTCCCCCCAACATTGCTGATCGCATTGCACCTGATCATGACAATCAAGGCTCCAGCCGCAGCATCATGTCGAATGGTTACATGAACGGGGCAGAATTGCCACAACCGTCCATGCAACAGCGACCGTATCAGGTTGCCTACTTAGCGTCCGCCGGCTTCGAGGATTCGTCTTTCTTGGCGCCCTCCTCTTTCAAGGCACGTTGCCGTTCGCGCTCGGTAAGGTAATCCTCGCTGGTGCGCACTTGCGGACGAGGCGCCCCTGCATACGGATCGATGCCCGAATTAGTAACCTCCGACACGCGGCAGTCCTCGCACATCCGCACGAGATCGAGCCGCTTGGCGTTCGGGCCCGTATACATCCAATGCTTGCCCTCCAGCTTGGCGACGATCTTGTCGATCGTGCTTTTCACGCCGAACGGCTTTGCGCAAACGATGCAGCAGAACGGCTCCTCCTCCTTCACCATCGCGGGCCCCGCCGCGAAGGCCGGGAAACTGATGCGCGGCTCCAGCGCGATCACCTTCTCGGGGCAGGTCGCCTTGCACAATCCGCATTGCACGCACAGGCTTTCGTCGAACCGCAGCAGCGGGCGATCCTCGCCAGCCGTCAGTGCCGACGTCGGACAGGCCGATACGCATGACAAGCACAGTGTGCAGCCCTTCGTGTCGACGTTCACGCGGCCGAACGGCGCGCGCTGCGGCAGTGCGATCTCGTCGATCGGGCGCGGCGCGACGCGATGCAACTCGCGCAGCGCGAGCTTGAGAATATCGCGCTTGCCTCCTGTCGCGGCGAACGTCGCGGGCTTGGCCGCCGGCGTCGCGGGCGGCAGTGCTGCGAGCGCTTCCAGCATCGCGTCGGGATCGTCCGTCTCGATCATTGCCGCCGCGCCATCGCCATAAGCCAGGGCGGCGAGGATCGGTTCGGCGAGCCCAAGCGTCTGACGCAAGCCTTCGGGATCATGCCGCGGTTTGGCACGCAAAAGCAGGCGAACGTGCGCGGTGCCGTAGGCAAACGCCGATGCGATCGTTTCAAGGCCAATCTCCGTGACCTCGTTGACCGCAAGCGGCAGCACGTTGGCGGGCAACCCCGAACCATAACGGGCGGCAGCGTCGATCAACTCCGCGCCGTGCTCCGCATCGTGCAGCAACAGCACCGCGTTCTGCCCACCCGCGGCGCGGTATGTGGTCAACAACGTGCGGATCGTACCGATCAGCTTGTCGGTCGCCGGGACGGCATAGCTCACCGCGCCCGTCGGACACGCGGCGCTGCACGCACCGCATCCCCCGCACAAAAACGGGTCGATCGCGACGTGGTCGTGCGCGGGCGCTATCGCGCCGGCTGGGCACAAATCGAGGCAACGCGTGCAGCCCGTGATGCGCGACCTGGCATGCGCACACAGATCTTCCTTGAAGGTGACGTAGCGTGGCTTGTCGAACGTGCCGTTGAGACCCTCGGCCTTGCGGATCAGCCGCTCGACGGCAATGGCGTCGGCGGGATCTGCGCGCAGGTAGCCCTCGCGCAGATCGGGTGCCGTGAACAGCGAGGGACGTCCGGTCAAGTCGATGATCACGTCGGCGCGCGATGTCAGCCCGCTTCGCTCTGCGCCGAACGCGAGCTTGGCGCGCGAGGAAGCGGCCGGCTCGGCATAACGGTCGATCGACAGCTCGAACGCCCCGAGGTGTCCGGTGGCCCTACGCACGACGCCTTTGCGCACGGGAAAGTGCGTCGCCCGCTGCGGCGGCACATCGGCCTCGCCGGTCAGCAACACCGTGATGTCGAGCGTATCCGCCAGCGCCTTGGCGGTCTCGATCGCGACTTCGTCCCGGCCGAGCACCAGCGTCACGCCCTGGCTTTCGAAGGTAACGAACTGATGCGGTTCCGGCGCGTGGTCGGCGATCGCAAGCAGCGCAGCCATTTTCGGCATAGCGGCCGGTGCGGCATCGGACCAGCCCGCGGTCTCGCGAATGTTGACGAACGCCAGCGCCGCGCCGAGGCCTTCGGCTTCGGCCACTTCGCGAAACAGCGGCTCTTCCTGCGTGCAGGCGACGGTGACGCGACCGGTGCCGGCTTGCGCGCGAAACAAATCGAGCTCGGTGCGGCAGAGGTGGCGGGCGGTCTTGAAGGCACCACCCTTGCAGGCGCGCTCGAGCCCGGGCACGTCGAGCGGCATGGTGCCCTCGCATGAGCACACGATCACCGTCGGGCCACCCGTCGCCGGTTTGCCGCCTCGCTTGTCCACGCGCTCCTCCATCCCAGGCCGAGCCTTTCGTATTTCATTGAAGGCTTTGGCTCTGTGTCACTGGCCCTCATCTAAGCGTCCAGTGACCTTATAACAAATGCCAATATGCCAAACCCCTGCCGACTATCGTAGGGTGCGATCCTCAACGTCGCTCCCAGCTAAGGCCGCTCCATTGTCCGCGCTATCAGAAACCAGCCTTGATCTCCCACCGGGTTTCCGGGCCGTGGGGCTGCGCGAATTGGGCGACGCCTTTACCAAGGCGGTCGAGATCGCGGCCGAACAGGGCGCCGGCACGCTCGTCTGGACGCGCCGGTTCGACCTCGTCGAGATTGCCGTCGTGCTCGAGCCGGCGGAACCGCTCGCGACCGCGCGCCGCGCCTTCTTCGCCGGCATGAACGCTGCCGCCGATGCGCTTGCCGCCCATTGCCCGCCCGAGAAGCCGATCGTGTTCGCCTGGCCCGACACAATCCTTCTCGACGGCGGTCTGATCGGCGGTGCGCGGCTCGCCTGGCCCGAAAACGCTGCCGAGGACAAGCCGCCGGAGTGGCTGGTGTTCGGCCTGATGCTACGGCTCATGACGCCGACGGCGCCGGCCTCGCGTGATCGCACGAGCCTAGAGGCCGAAGGCTTCGATATGCTGGAGCCGCGCGAGTTGATCGCCAGTTTCGCGCGCCATCTGATGGTGCATTTCGAGACCTGGCGCGAGCGCGGCTTCCAGCCCGTGGGCGCGGACTATCTCGCACGCCTGTCGCCCGAGAAGGGCGCGCGGCGCGGTATCGACCCCAACGGTGATCTGCTCGTGCATCGCACGGGCAAAGCAGGCAAGGCCGAGCGGCAAGCGCTGATTCCGGATCTCTTGGCGTGCGGCTGGCTCGATCCCCAGACCCGGGAGCCGTGGATCTGATATGACGGCTCCCATGAAACTCCTGCGCACGATCCGCCTCGACAAGTCCGACACGTTCGTGTTCGCCCGCGCCGCCGAGCCCGGCGAATGGGCGACACCTGGCGGCTTCATGTTCTGGGACGGCGACCCCGCAACGCTCGACGGCAAGACCCGCGCGGCATTCCGCTCTGGCTTCCTCGGGCTCGGCTCGTTCGGCTGGTCGACGCTGGCCGAAGTGGCGGAGATCACACCCGATGCCCTCGCAACCATCACGGAATCGCTCGCGCGAATGTTGATGGAGCAGCACGGCGCACCCTCTCTCGAAGCAGCGCGCGCAGCAGCAGCCGAGGAAATCGCATTCGCGGCCTCGCTTGCGGAACATCCCCCGGGCACTGTGATCGCCCTGCAGCGCGCGGTTGACGACGATGGCACGGTGCGAGAGCGCTTCCGCACGATCAAGACCGTCTTGGAGCCTGGCGGTAACACGTTCGCGCAGGGCTGCGTGCAGCCGATCGGTGTTTCGCGCGACGATGCCGATGCCCTGCAGATCGAGGAAGTCGATTTCGTCGGCATGATGGGCGGCAAGGCCGATGCGGATGCGACACCCAAGGAGCGGCCATGATCGACTTCTGGGTATCGTCAGGCCATCTGCTGCTGGACAAGAACGAGCACGGCCACCTCGCCGTGACCGATGAGTTCCTGAAGCTCTACCTCGCGCGGCCCGAGCTGGTGCCGCCGCCGGAAGCGTGCGCGGCCGAGAACGCCCTTTATGCCCGCCTGATGGCGCAACCGCGCGCCGTCGTCGAGCCGAAGGACATCGCAGCAATCGCCGACGCCGACGCGCGCGAGAACTGGCAGATGATGCTCGGCTTTCGCGACCATCTCGTGCGCCACATAACGATCGAGGCGGCCTATCTCGCGCTGATGCGATCGGGCGTTGGGCAAACGCCGCCGCTGTTCGTCGGTCAACTCGCGCATGTCATCCTGCGTAACGTGCTCGACGGCGAAACCGATCCGATCGTGCTGCGCGCCGGCGAATTGATGTTCCGCTCGCAGCGTTTGACGCGCGAACAGGGCGGTATTCTCCTGGCCGACGAAGAATTGGTC
Organism: Devosia equisanguinis; assembly: GCA_945903565.1. GTDB lineage: Bacteria > Pseudomonadota > Alphaproteobacteria > Rhizobiales > Hyphomicrobiaceae > CAMDPA01. The sequence continues at coordinate 9,907 of CAMDPA010000004.1, forward strand.
GACGGCGCGGAGAAAGATAAGCATGCCTCCCCGCTGGTCGCGATGCTCGGCGAGCATAAGGCCAAGCAGCTCGACGTGATGACCGCCGCCAACGCCGAACTCTACTGGAAGCGCAGCGAGGCCTTCGACATGGTGCTCGATTTCACGCCCTCGGCAACCGGGCGTCCGGCACTGGCGCGCGTGATGGAGCGCTGGCTCGCGCACATGCTCGGCATGACGGCGCGGATCACACCTGTCGAGCGGGTCAAGGACGAGGACTGGTTCTGGTTCATCGGCCTCGATGCCGAGGCGACCAAGATCGGCAACGCGTTGTGGCAGGGCAAGGACCCCGGCGCCGGCGCAATGGAGCGGATCGTGGCGCTGTTCACGCTCGAACTGCCGGAAGTGCGCGAGATCGCGGGGCGCCAGATCCACATGATCCTGGCGATGGCCCCCGGCCAGATCGTGCGCATGAAGCCGCAGAACCTGCTTGTCGGACTGCCGGGCGCAGCGCTGGGAGGCCAGCATGGTCGAGCATGAAATCGTCGTCGGGCTCGTGCTGGAATGCCTCGCGCCGTCGAACCCGTGGGGCGAACACATCTGGCTTCCCGTCCAGATCTTGGAGGGCATTCCCGATACGCAACCCTGGGCGGTGTTGAGCCGCGGCCCCGATCGCGTGCGCTACTATGCCGGGGCGTTTGCCGTGACACTAGATACGCTTGATACGGCCTTTTATCGCGACAATCTCACGTCAAAACGTCCCTGCCTTTGGGTCGGCATGCGGCCTGACGGGAAAGAACCGCCGGTCGATATCCTCGCTGTCACCGCCGACCCGACCGAGGGCGAAGGGCTGACTCAGACCGGCACCAACGTCGTCGAGGTCATCGACATGCCCCTGAGTATTGCGGGCGAGATCGCTGCGTTTATCGAGGCGCATCACGTCGAGCGTCCCTTCGAGAAACGCAAGCGTGACAAGCGCCCGCCGGATATGATGGGGCGCCGCCGGCCCATCGACGAGTCGCAATCGTGAGCAAGTTCCGATGAACGATCCAAAGGACAAGGGCGAGCCGTTCCTATCGCGCTGGGCGCGTAGGAAACAGGATGCTGCGCGCGGGCGAATAGACGACGCTGTGCGGGAAAGCATTCCCGCTGGCGACCAGCCGGAGGCCGCCGATGCGGCACCCGCCCGCGAAGCGGAAAAGGAACCAGAACTCGATCTTTCCAAGCTGCCGAAGGCTGAGGAACTGACCGCAGAAAGCGACATCACCGCCTTCCTCGACAAGCGCGTACCGGCCATGCTCCGCAACGCCGCGCTCGGCCGGATGTGGACACTCGATCCCACGATCCGCGATTTCATCGAGGTCGCGGAGAATCAGTGGAACTGGAACATTCCAGGCGGCGCCCCCTTCTACGAGCCGATCGAGTCCGTCGTCGAAAGCGTCGGCGAGATCGTCGCCCAGGTGGGGAACCAGGCGGTTAGCTTGTCAGGCAATAAGACGGCGCAAGCCTTCGAGTCACCGAGCGTTACCCCCGGTGCCGAAACGGCGTGTGCGCGCGTTGAGCCGGCAGATACTAAACTAAAGGATAAGTCACGAAGTTTTGAAGTAGCAGCAGCCCCAACTGCGCCGCAAAACGATCCGCATAAATCCGATGATGGCACCACTTTTGCGGTGGCAATAGACGATGCCTATGTATCAGGCACTTCGAGCGAAGTTTCGGGTGATGCTGCGCCGCAGCATCTCGATGCCCAAGTCTTCGGCAATCGTCGCCGGCACGGCGGCGCGCTGCCCAGTTGACCCGGCTTCTGCTACATCTACGTACAACCTGCATCTGGACAACGTTCCATAGGCTTGCTCTATGCCGAATGGGGGAGGGGCGTGCCGTCACAAGCGTGCGCGCCGGGACATGGCAATGCGAGACGAAGGACTACAAACTGCGATTGACGCCGCTGGTGGCGTCGGCGCCTTGGCGCGAAGCCTAGGCATCAGGCAGCCGTCCGTTTCGTCGTGGCTGAAGATCCCCGCCGATCGCGTGCTTGCCATCGAAGCAAAGACAGGGGTGCGTCGCGAACGCCTGCGCCCAGACCTTTATCCTGATACCGATGGGGAAGCTGACATTCGGTCCCCCGCCCTTGCGATCGACGATGTCGAGCGCGCGCGCGCCAACGAGTATCACTTGCTCGCCCGGTTGCTGCGCACTGCCCCGACGGCCGCATTCCTCGCCGAAGTCGCGCAACTCAGCGGCAACGACAGTCCGCTCGGCATGGCGCACATCGAACTGGCGGAAGCTGCAAGCCGGGCCACTGCTACCGAAGTCGCTGCCGAGTATTTTGCTCTGTTCATAGGTGTCGGGCGCGGCGAGTTGCTGCCTTACGCCTCCTTCTATCTCACTGGCTTCCTACATGAGCGCCCATTGGCGCGGGTGCGTGAGGATTTGGCAAAGCTCGGCATCGAACGTGCGGAAGGCAACTTCGATCCCGAAGACCACCTTGGCCTTCTTCTCGAAGTTCTAGGCGCGATGGCGAATGGAACCTTCGACGCCGATCTGGGTACGCAGAAGGCCTTCTTCGATCGCCACGTCGCACCATGGGCGGAGCGGTGCTTCGCCGATCTCGCGACGTCGCCGTCAGCGAAATTCTACAAATCGGTGGCCGCGCTCGGCGCCTGTTTCATCGGCATCGAGCGCGAGGCCTACGCGTTCGATTCATGAGTTCGAAAAGCTGAATCCGCCACGTGCGGATGGACGGATTGGCCGCGCGATGCGGCACGAAATGAGGAGGCGGACATGAAAGCCAAGACCGAAGACAAGGGCGTCGATCGCCGCGGTTTTCTGAGATCAATCGGCGGCGCAAGCGTTGCCGGAGCTGCTGTTGCGGTTGGCGCCGCCCCCCCGGCCGAAGCCGCCGAATCCGAAGCCGACAAGAAGAAGACGCGCTATCGCGAGACGGAGCACGTCAAGGCGTTCTACCGCACCAATCGCTATTGATCTCGATCCCGATGTCGACCGCCACTCCGTAAGACAAGGAGGCACCTCGTGCTCATCCGCCGTAAAGAAGCCAGCGCCCGCGCTTCCACGCTGAGAAGCGCCCTCGTCAGCACCTCGAACGAAAAGCTCGACCGCCGCTCGTTCCTTGCCCGCTCGGGCCTTGCCGCCGGCGGCGTTGCCGCGATCGGTGGTCTCGGCGTGGCCGGCGTCAGGAAGGCCGAGGCCGGTCCAGTCAAGCCCGGTGTCAAGATCGAGCGTAAGAAGAACATCTGTACGCACTGCTCGGTCGGCTGCACGGTCATCGCCGAAGTTCAGGACGGGGTGTGGGTCGGCCAGGAGCCCGCCTGGGAATCGCCGATCAACCGTGGGACGCACTGCGCCAAGGGCGCCGCTATCCGCGAGATCGTGCACGGCGACCGCCGCCTGAAGTACCCGATGAAGCTCGAGAACGGGCAGTGGAAGCGTATCACCTGGGAAGTGGCGCTTACCGAAGTCTCCAAGAAGATGATGGATATCCGCGAGAAGTCGGGTCCGGATTCGGTGTGGTGGCTGGGTTCCGCCAAGTTCTCGAACGAAGGCGCCTACCTGTTCCGCAAGTTCGCGGCGTTCTGGGGCACCAACTCCGTCGACCACCAGGCCCGCATCTGCCACTCGACCACCGTGGCCGGTGTCGCCAACACGTGGGGCTACGGGGCGCAGACGAACTCGTACAACGACATTCGCAACGCCAAGACCGCCATCATCATGGGCGGCAACCCGGCCGAGGCCCATCCGGTCTCGCTGCAGCACGTGTTGACCGGCAAGGAATTGAACCGCGCCAACCTGATCGTCATCGATCCGCGCATGACGCGCACGGCGGCGCACGCCACGGAGTACGTGCGCATCCGCTCCGGCACCGACATTCCCGTGATTTACGGGATGCTCTACCACATCTTCGAGAACGGCTGGGAAGACAAGAAGTTCATCGAGCAGCGCGTCTACGGCATGGAGGAAACGCGTGCCGAGGCCAAGAAGTGGGACCCCAAGACCGTCGAGGACGTGACGGGCGTTCCCGGCGAGCAGCTGAAGCGCGTCGCCGAGATGTTCGCGAAGGAGAAGCCGTCGACGCTGATCTGGTGCATGGGCGCAACCCAGCACACCGTCGGCACCGCCAACGTGCGCGCCTACTGCACGCTGTTGCTGGCGACAGGCAACGTCGGCGGCCCCGGCATGGGTGCCAACATCTTCCGTGGCCACACCAACGTGCAGGGCGCCACCGATCTCGGCGTCGATATCGGCACGCTGCCGCTCTACTACGGCCTGGCCGACCCGGCGTGGCGCCATTGGGCCCGTGTCTGGGAGGTCGAGTACGATTGGCTCGACAGCCGCTTCGACAAGCTGCCCGGCCCGAACAACACGACCGTCAACTATCGTAACATGCCCGGCATCCCATCGACCCGCTGGTTCGATGCGGTCACCATGCCGAAGGATCAGGTTACGCAGCGCGACAACGTCAAGGCCGCGATCATCTTCGGCCACGGCGGCAACACTGTTCCACGGATACCCGAAGCGGTGAAGGGCATCGCCGCCCTCGAGTTGATGGTGATCGCCGATCCCCATCCCACCAACTTCGTGTCGCTCGGCAACCGCAAGGACAACACCTACCTGTTGCCGATCTCGACCCAGCTCGAATGCGCCGGCAGCCGCACGGCGTCGAACCGCTCGCTGCAGTGGGGCGAGAAGATTGTCGAGCCGATCTTCGAAAGCGCCAACGACTACTGGGTGATGTACGAGCTCGCCAAGAAGCTCGGTTTCGCCGACCGGATGTTCAAGAACATCAAGATGATCAAGGGCAAGTTCGGCGATGAGCCGGAGGCCGAGTCGATCTTGCGCGAGATCAATCGTGGTGGCTGGTCGACAGGCTACTGTGGCCAATCGCCGGAGCGGCTCAAGGCGCACATGGCCAACCAGGATAAGTTTGACATCACGACGCTCAAGTCGTTGCCGGGCGCGCCTCCCGAAGTCGCGGGCGATTACTACGGCCTGCCTTGGCCATGCTGGGGCACGCCGGAGCTGAAGCATCCCGGTACGCCGCTGCTCTACAACACAAACCTCGCAGTGAAGGATGGTGGCGGCACGTTCCGTCCCCGCTTCGGCGTCGAGCGCGTGACCAAGACGAAGGTCATGGAGGACGGCAAAGAGGTCGAGAAGGAAATCCGCACGAGCATGCTCGCCAAGGACTCCTACTCCAAGGACAGCGAGCTGACCGACGGCTATCCCGAGTTCACACTTGCGATGCTCAAGCGTCTGGGTTGGGACAAGGACCTGACCCCCGCCGAGCTCGAGGTGATCACCCGCATCGGCGGCAACACGCCCGATACGGTGTCGTGGGCCATCGACCTGTCGGGGGGTATTCAGCGCGTCGCGATCGCGCACGGCTGCACACCCTACGGCAACGGCAAGGCGCGTACCGTCGCGTGGGATCTGCCTGATCCCGTGCCCGTGCACCGCGAGCCGATCTACACGCCGCGTTCTGATCTCGTCGCCACGTACCCGACGCGTCCGGACTTCCGGCACTTCCGCATGCCCAACATCGGCTTCTCCGTGCAGAAGGCAGCGGTCGACAAGGGTGCGGCGAAGGAATACCCGATCATCCTGACGTCGGGTCGCCTCGTCGAGTACGAAGGCGGCGGCGAAGAAACCCGCTCCAACAAGTGGCTGGCCGAGCTGCAGCAGGACATGTTCGTCGAGATCAATCCTGGCGATGCAACCGCGCGCGGCATCAAGGACGGCCAGTGGGTTCAAGTTCAGGGCCCGGAAATGGCCAAGGACAAGTGGGTTCGTGTCAAGGCCATGGTAACCGAGCGCGTCGGCAAGGGCGTCGCCTGGATGCCGTTCCACTTCGGCGGCTACTATCAGGGCGAGGACCAGCGGAAGAACTATCCGCAAGGCACCGACCCGATCGTGCTGGGCGAATCCGTGAACACCGTGACCACCTACGGCTTCGACCCGGTAACGGGCATGCACGAAGGTAAAGCCACGTTGTGCCAGATCAGAGCCGCGTGAGGCGGTGTCAGCCCCTCCGGGTCTGACACCGTGCTCCGCTCTGTCCGTTCCAGGTGTCAGACCCAGAGGGTCTGACACCGTCGAGGAGAACCAAAATGGCTCGTATGAAATTCCTATGCGACGCGGATCGCTGCATCGAGTGCAACGCCTGCGTCACCGCCTGCAAGAACGAGAACGATGTACCCTGGGGCATCAACCGGCGGCGTGTCGTCACGATCAACGACGGCAAGCCCGGCGAACGCTCGATCTCGATGGCCTGCATGCACTGCACCGATGCGCCCTGCGCCGCGGTTTGCCCAGTCGACTGCTTCTACACGACGGCCGACGGCGTCGTGCTGCATTCGAAGTCGCTGTGCATCGGCTGCGGCTACTGCTTCTACGCGTGCCCGTTCGGCGCCCCGCAGTATCCCAAGCAGGCCAATTTCGGCTCGCGCGGCAAGATGGACAAGTGCACCTACTGCGCCGGCGGCCCCGAGGCCGACATGACTCTGGTGGAGTATGCCTCCTACGGCCGCAACCGTCTGGCCGAAGGCAAGCTGCCGCTCTGCGCCGAGATGTGCTCGACCAAGGCGCTGCTCGCCGGCGACGGCAACATCATCGCCGAGATCTACAAGGAACGCGTGACCAAACGCGGCTACGGCTCCGGCGCCTGGGGCTGGAAAACGGCCTACAAGGAATCGATCGGCATCTGATCGTGAAGTGGTGTCAGACCCTCTGGGTCTGACACCATGACGCCCGACTGCCGCCGTCTATGGCCGCCGGATGTCGCACAGGCCGCATAAGGTGGAAGCCACGCGTCGGGGGACGTCGTTTGGTTTCAGGGGACGAAGTGGAGGAACGCACGTGATGACGTTTGCGAGCTGGCGCCGCCTTGTTGGGGTTTTCGCCGTCCTGATCGGACTTCTCATCGCATTGCCTGCGTTCGCGCAGCAGCCGACCAGGGTCAACCCCACCGCGGATTCGGTGAACGAGCAGAAATTGCTCGAAGCACTGAAACCGGGCGGGCCGCAGGCGGTCACCGGGCGCGCTTCCATTCCCGATTCGCGTGCTCCGTCTCTCATTCAGCCCGGCGGTCGCGATTGGCGCGTGTGGCGCGAAACCACCCTGCCCCGGATTGGCGCCGGTACGATCATGGGCATGACCGTCCTGCTCCTGGCATTCTTCGCCATGAAGGGCCGGATCAAGGTCGAAGCCGGGATGTCGGGCAAGCAGGTGGAGCGCTTCGGCAGCTACGAGCGCTTCAACCATTGGTTGACAGCCACCGCGTTCATCGTGCTCGGCTTGACCGGCCTCAACGTCACCTATGGCCGCCAGTTCCTGCTCCCCGTAATGGGGCCGGATGGCTTCACCGCATTCTCGCAGTGGGCCAAGTACCTGCACAACTACATGAGCTTCGCGTTCGTGATCGGTCTCGTCGCGATGTTCGTGCAATGGGTCGTCTACAACCTGCCGATGCCCAGCGATATCCGCTGGATCGCGCAAGGCGGCGGCATCTTCGGCAAGAAGCATCCTCCCGCCGGCAAGTTCAATGCCGGGCAGAAGTTGATCTTCTGGGTCACCATACTTGGCGGCTTCGCGCTTGCGGCAACCGGCTACGCCATGATGTTCCCATTCTACAGCGCGCCGGGTAGCCTCGCTGGCTATTCCGGCACGATGGAAGGCCTGCAGACGATGTCTGTGCTGCACGGCGTGATCGCGCTGGTGATGATCGCCGTGATCATGGCGCACATCTACATCGGCACGATTGGCATGAAGGGCGCGTTCTGGTCGATGGGCAACGGCAAGGTCGACACCAACTGGGCCAAGCAGCATCACTCGATCTGGGCCGCCAGGGTGTTGCCGAAGGATCCGCCGGGCAAGCCGACGCCGGCGGAATAACCTCGACCTGAAAAGTTTGCCTCAGAAAGTCTGGTGACGATATGCGCGCATTTCTCCTCGCAGTATTAGCTGCCTTTGCCCTCGCGGGCATCGCCTCGTTCGTGCTCGAAAGGTTCCAGGCCTCGAGTGACAGCGCCAACACGACGTCCGGCGCCCGCGTCGACTTCGCCAAGGACGGCGTCAACCGCAAGACGACGCATTGACGGAACCAGGGCCGTTCCGGTGGATGAACCTGTGGTGGGCGGCGCGGCAAGCGAATGAGCGACGCAAGGGCCGATCTGCAGGCCACGATCCGGGCGCAGCTTGAGCGCGTCCGTGGCCCCGACGGCAAACCGCTGACCGCCAGCGAGCGCCTGTCGGACATCGTCGTCCAGGGCAGCCGCATCTATTTCTTCATCGCGGTCTCCGCCGGTGAGGCCGCCGCCTGGGAAGCCACACGAAAGGCGGCCGAACAGGCGGTTGCAGCCGTTGAAGGCGTGATCTCTGTCACAATTTCGCTCAGTGCCGAACGGCACGAAGCGAAAGCACCCCCCCCCGTCGCAGCTCCACCCGCCGCCTCGCCCGCCAGCTTCCCCGCCTTAGCCGAAGTCCGCCACATCATCGCGGTCGCTTCGGGTAAGGGCGGCGTCGGAAAATCGACAACCGCCTGCAACCTCGCCCTCGGCCTGGCCTCGCTCGGCCTGTCCGTCGGCATCCTCGACGCCGATATCTACGGCCCCTCAATGCCAAAGCTGTTCGGCCTGCGCGCCAAGCCCAACGTGATCGGCGAAAAGACGCTGGTGCCGCTCGACGGCTTCGGCGTCAAGGTGATGTCGATCGGTTTCGTGGTCGACGAGGCGAAGGCGCTGGTCTGGCGCGGTCCCATGGTGATGGGCGCGATCACCCAGATGCTGCGCGACGTCGCCTGGGGCAAGCTCGACGTGCTCGTCGTCGACATGCCGCCCGGCACCGGCGACGCGCAGCTCACGATGGCGCAGAGCGTGCAACTCGCCGGCGCCGTGATTGTCTCCACGCCCCAGGACCTCGCACTGATCGACGCGCGCAAAGGCGTGGCGATGTTCGGCCAGGTCGGCGTGCCGATCCTCGGCCTGATCGAGAACATGAGCTATTTCGTCTGCGACGAATGCGGCAAGCGCCACGAGATCTTCGCCCACGGCGGCGCGCGGCGCGAGGCGGCTAGGCTCGGCGTGCCGCTGCTCGGGGAAATCGCGCTCGATCCGATGATCCGCGAACGCTCCGACGCCGGCCAGCCCGTGGTGGTCATGGAGCCCGACAGCCAGGCCGCCCAAACCTACCGCGAGATCGCACGGCGGGTCATGGCGGCACTCGGCGCATAGGTCTTCCAGCGTGGGCCTTCACCTCGGGCCCGTCTGGCCAATTCCAGCCAGATTACACGCCGGACCGAAGAAAGTTCTATCGATACCCTTCACATTGCAACCTGTCAGGAATAGGCTGGTCCAATTATCGATGCCTCCCTCATTTGTACATTGTAGCGGGGTCGCTATGAATTTCCTCACGATATTGCAGTCACTGACTGAATCCGGAATCGTCGCTGCCAACGCGTTCCAGCTCGATCAACGTACGATGGAGTCGTTCGGTTCGTTCCTGGTCCTGGTTCTCGCCTGGTCGATGGTGAGACCCAACATGATCCGCGACTACGACAATCGCGCGCTACCCTACAATCCGACGGCGCGCATTGCGTTTTCGGTCGCGTGCGCCTTTGCCTATCTGACGTTGGCGTTCACCTATCTCACCTTCATCGGCGTGGCCGAGCGCGTTACGTCGATGGTGCCGCATGCAGGGCAATTCATCGAAGCGTTCAAAGGCCAACCCGCCATGTTGGCCGTGGTGACGCTAGGCGGAATGCTGCAGTTCTCGGTGTTCCGGGACATCGAGCGCTCATCGGCGATCTGGCTGCACAGCCGCCGTCACATTTCCGACGACTTGGAAAAGCTGCGGCGTCATTTGGAGGCCGGCCCGTTCGTGCCGTCGGTGGAAGAGCGGCAGAAGAACCGCGATAGCGCGAAGAAGCATGGCATTTATGTGACCGACGAGAGCATCGACGTCGTTGGCCTCGTCACCTTTAACAAGTGGCGCAAGGCGTCGACGCTGCTGCGCTTGGTCCAGGAGTGGAACGCGGCCGAGGACACCCGCGTCCTCAGCCCGGATGATATGAAGCAGCTTGGCGATCTGCAGACTTCCCACGATCGCAAGACCGAGTTGGCGATGACCATTATCAAGATGGTCGACGAAGTGCAGGTTCATCAGGGCGGGGAGACGGAGAAGGCGCTCGGCGCGATGCTCAAGGTGCTGACCGACACGCCGCACATCGACCGCGACAGCGTGGCCGCCGCCGAAGCCCGCGCAAAGATCATCCTTTCCGGCCTGACCGCAAGCGAGGAGTTCGCCAAGAAGCCGTTGCGGTTGACCGGCGAGCAACTCCGGAACCGTCTTGGCCAGATCGAGAAGTATTTCGACGTCGAGTATCAGATTCTGCTGGAGCAGGTCTCGACGTTGGCGGCGCGATCCGTGTTGATCGCCGGTGACAAGGCAACCGACCGCCTGGAGCAGTTGAGCGCAGCCGGTGTCGGCGGCCTTGGGCGCATCCAGAAATCCAACTTCAACTTCATTTTGTGGATGTTCCTTGTCATTTCACTGGGCGGTTTCCTTGTCATGTACCTGGGCTACAGCCGGAACATGGCGCCCGGCATGGCCGAGGGCCTGGCACGATTTGCGTTTGCCATGGCGATTGCCTCGTTGATCGGTGCGATCGTCGGTTCGCGTCGGCGGCACGCGCAGGCCAAGGATACGCCATGGGGCAAGTACGTAACCGGCGGCATCTTCGCCGGCTTGGCGTTCATCGGTATCAGCGTGCTATCGAACTGGATCAAGACGACGCTCGGTGTTGCACCGCCTCCCGGGCAGCCGCCCTTCTCGGTCTATCGAATGTTACCGTGGGCATTGTTGCCATTTCTGACGACAGTCGCGATTGCGCGGCTGGCGCGCATCCCGCACTGGCCCCAGGTCAAGGGCATCGACACGTTCCGCTGGCTTTACGTGCGCAGCGCGGACGGGCTGTGCGTCAGCCTCGCTTTGCTCGTGGCCTTCAGCACGGCGATCGCGCTTCATCCACTGCTGGATATCGAATTGTCGGCGAATCTCAAGAAGTCGATGGAAGGGATCTGGTTGCCCATCCCGATCAACTGGACCGTCCAGGCGCTCGGTTTCCTGATCGGCTTCACCGTGGTTCGGGACGTCCGCTGGGCCGCGCATTCGACCATCATCGCCGCGGACAAACCAGCTGGTGAATCTGACGCAGCCGTCGAACCGGAAAGTGCCCGGATCGAGTCGATCGCCCTGGTCCGATCCGAGGCAGCGTAACGCTGACCGCGGATGTTCGGTCCACACATGTCTGCATCGTGCACGCGCGCGATCGGGGAGGCGACAACGTCATCTCGGCGATGCTATCCTGCGCGCGTTCCATCATCGGAATTGGGTGCGCCTGCGGCCACCCCGCATGCAACAACCTACTCAACCCACCCACCACGCACGTTGCAGGAGGCAAAGGGATGGCCATCAAGCTCACCGTCAATGGCAAGTCGCACGAGGTCGACGTCGATCCGGACACGCCCCTCCTGTGGGTGCTCCGTGATGCAATCGGCCTCACCGGAACCAAGTACGGCTGCGGCATCGCGCAGTGCGGCGCGTGCACGGTTCACATCAACGGTGAGGCGCAGCGCTCCTGCCAGGTGGCGGTGAAGGACGTCGGCGCCAATGCCGTCGTCACCATCGAAGGCTTGTCCACCGATAACAGCCACCCCGTTCAGAAAGCGTGGCTGCAGCTCGACGTGCCGCAGTGCGGCTATTGCCAGTCGGGCATGATCATGGCGGTTTCCGCGCTACTGAAAGAGAAGCCGAAACCGACCAACAAGGACATCGATGAGAAACTGACGAACATCTGCCGGTGCGGGACCTACACCCGCATCCGCGCGGCCATCCACGAAGCAGCGAAATCGGCTTGAGAGGCGGGAGGATCACGACATGACGAACGCAACCGATCACGCCTCCGGCACGGATCTATCGCGCCGCGCTTTTCTCGTTTCCGCCAGCGCGGCCGCGGGAGGTCTCGTTCTAGGGTTCGGAGCAACCGCCCAGGCACAGACGACCGCCGCCGCCAGCGCCGCTCCCGCCTATGCGCCGTTCACCGCGTCGCTGCCGGAGATCACGTCTTGGGTTGTGATCCAGCCCGACGATACCGTGATCATCCGCGTCGCCCGTTCCGAGATGGGGCAGGGCGCTCTAACCGCGCTGCCGATGCTGGTGGCGGAGGAATTGGAGTGCGAGTGGGCCAAGGTGCGGGCCGAGTTCGCGCCGCCATCGGAGAACCTGAAGCGCAAGGCCGAGTGGCGCGGCAAGGCGGCCCAAGGCGCGCCGCCCAACCATGAGCTCATGAACCACTGGGGCGCGATGTCGACCGGCGGTAGTCGCGGCACCCGCGACAGCCAGCTTTATCTGCGCGAAGCCGGCGCCATGGCCCGCATCATGTTGATCGAGGCGGCCGCGAAGGAGTGGAATGTGTCGGCTGCCGAATGCACGGCGGCCAACAGCGTCATCACGCACGTACCATCCGGCCGCAAGACGACATTCGGAAAAGTCGCGGTGGAGGCGGCCCGTGTTCCTCCGCCCACGCGCGTAACGCTGAAGGATCCCAAGACCTGGAAGCTGTGCGGCAAGGCGGTTCGCCAGATCAACGCGCCCGGCAAGGTCAACGGCTCCTTGCAATATGGCATCGACGTGCGTCTGCCGGACATGCTGCACGCAACGTTGGCGCAGTGCCCCGTGTTCGGTGGCAAGATCAAGAGCGTCGATGAAAGCAAGGTCAAGTCGATGCCGGGCGTACGCCAGGTCGTGCGGCTGAGTGACGAGGCCGTATGCGTCATCGCCGACAGTTTCTGGCAAGCGAAGAAAGCTCTGGATGCCCTGCCGATTGTTTGGGACGAAGGCCCCAACGCGAAAGTGACCAGCGAGTCGATCGCTGAGTTCCAGCGAGCCGGCTTCGCCGCGACCAACGCCGGTGTCACCAACGAAGCCGGCGATGCGTTGGGCGCGATCGAAGGCGCCCCGCGCAAGGTCGAGGCGGAATACAACACGCCGTTCCTCGATCACGCCAATATGGAACCGATGAACGCGACCGCCAAGGTCGCGGACGGCAAGGTCGAAGTGTGGGTGTCCTCGCAAAACGGCGAGGCAGCGTTGGCAGCCGCCGCCGAGGCGGGCGGTGTCCGGCCCGAGCAGGTCTACGTCCACAAGATGCACTTGGGCGGTGGGCTCGGCCGGCGCGGGTCCTATAACGACCCGATCCACTATGCCGTGCTGGCGGCCAAGCGCACCAACGGCCGGCCGGTTAAGCTCGTCTACTCCCGCGAGGAGGATATGAGCCACGGCTTCTATCGTCCGGCGTCACGCATCGTTTTGCGCGGCGGGCTCGACGACAAGGGCAACGTGACCGGCCTGCACGTGCGCATCGCCGGGCAGTCGATCAACGCCTGGCACTTCCCCGATCGCAACAAGGCCAACCTTGATCCAGCGCAGGCCAACGGTTTCCACAAGGCGGACTTCGGCTACACGTTCCCGAATCTGCGTGTCGAAGTCGTCATGCGCAACACGCATGTTCCCGTTGGCGTGTGGCGCTCCGTGAACTCGAGCCAGAACTCGTTCTACAAGGAGAGCTTCATCGACGAGCTCGCACATGCCGCCGGCAAGGATCCGTTCGAGTTCCGTCGCGCGCTGCTTGCCAATGCACCCAAGCACAAGCGCGTTCTCGAGATCGTGGCGGATAAGGCCAATTGGTTGAAACCGCTGGCGGCGGGCATGTTCCGCGGCATTGCCGTCGAGAATGCATACGGCAGCTATCAGGCGGTGGTGGCGGAGGTCACGGTCAGCGAGCGCGGCGCCCTCAAAGTGCATCGCATCGTCAACGCGATCGATTGCGGCCACGCCGTCAATACGAACATCATCGAGCAGCAAATGCAGGGCTCGGTCGTGATGGCGATGACGGCGATGTTGTACGGCGAGAACAAGGTCGATCGCGGCCGGGTCGTCGACGCCAACTTCGATACCTACCAGTTGATGCGGATTGATGAGATGCCGATCGTGGAGAACCACATCGTGCCCTCGTTCGATTTCTGGGGCGGCATCGGCGAGGCCGGCGTGCCGCCGATCGCACCCGCGATCTGCAACGCGATCTTCGCCGCCACCGGCCGTCGCATCCGCTCGCTGCCGCTGAAGCATCACAAGCTGACGAAGGTATGATGGGCAGCCTGGGTAATCGGCTTCTCACGTGGCCGGCCCGTTTTGGCTCGCCACCTCTCACCCTGCGTCCCCGGCCGAAGCGGCGTGAGCCGCGCAGAGCCGGGGTCTTTCCCGCTTCAGGAAGGGCGAGCCCTCTACTCTTCACGGTCTTGGCCTGCGTTGCACTCGCGCCGTCAATTGCGCTTGCTCAACCAGCCGTAGAGGCGCTCGCGAAGTTCGCCATCACCGGCGACACGATTGCGCAACCACTCGGCGGCGCCAAGGGCGACGCGGCGCGCGGGAAAACGCTGGCGTTCGATCCCGAGCGCGGCAACTGCACGATCTGTCATCCCGTGCCCGGCGGCGATGCCCGCGCCCAGGGCGACGTCGGGCCGACTCTAGCCGGCGTCGGCGCGCGGCTCACCGAAGGCCAACTCCGCTTGCGGGTGGTGGACGGCACACGCATCAATCCCGACACGATCATGCCGCCCTATCATCGCGTCGAAGGCCTCAACCGCGTCGGCCCGCGATGGCAGGGAAAACCGGTTCTGTCGGCACAGGAAGTCGAGGATATCGTCGCGTTCCTCGGCACGTTGCGGCAGTAGAAACCACGTAGGCTGGGTCAAGCACTTCGCGCGACCCAGCATTCCCCGGCACCACTTGGATTGCTGGGTCGCGCGCTACCGCGGAACCATGCTCCGCGTCATCGATCGACCCAGCCTACGCCAGCATCATTGCAAGGCCACGACCCATGACAACAGGCTTCACCACCGAGCAAAAGCTTCTCCGCGAAAGCGTCCGCAAGCTGATGGACACGCACGCCACCCGCGACTACGTGCGCGCCAAGGACAAGGCGAAGGCCTACCCGTACGAGCTCTACGACGAATGGGTGAAAGCCGGCCTGCTCGGCGTCGCGTTCCCGGAGAAGTATGGCGGCTCCGGCGGCGGCGCGATCGAGCTCGCGATCTGCGTGGAAGAGATCGCCTACACCAGCGCCGACTTCCAGATGTGCTACGGCGGCAGCATGTTCTGCGGCCTCACCGTGCTCGCCAAGGGCAGCGAGGCGCAGAGGGAATACTGGCTGCCCAAGATCGTCGCGGGCGAACGCCGCCTGTCGATTTCCATGTCCGAGCCGGAAGCCGGTTCCGATGTCGGCGCCATCCGCACCAAGGCCGAGCGCGCCGGCAACGGCTACGTCGTCAACGGCCAGAAGCTCTGGAACACGGCGGCCGGCGCGCGCGACAACACGATGTGCGTCTACCTCAAGACCGATCCAGCCGTACACTACCGCAAGGGCATGTCGCTGATGCTGATAGACAACGACGCGCCCGGCGTGAAGCTCAACAAGCTCGACATGCTCGGCCGCCATTGTGCCGGCACCTACGAAGTCTTCCTCACCGGCGTGAAGGTCGATCCGGACCGGCTCGTCGGCGAAGAAAACAAGGGCTGGGACTGCGTACTCTCAGGCCTGCAGATCGAGCGCGTCGTTTCCGCCGCCGGCAACTGCGGCTCCGCCCAGGGCGCGCTCGACATTGCCGCCGCCTATGCGCGCGAGCGAAAACAGTTCGGCCGCCCGATCGGCACCAACCAGGCCATCGCCCACATGCTCGCCGACATGCAGACCGAGGTTGCCGCCGCCAAGGCCCTTACCTATCAGGCAGCCGCCAAGGTCGCCGCCGGCGAAGACGCGCTGGCCGAGATCACGATGGCCAAGCTGTTCTCGTCGGAGACCTACGTGAAGGTCGCCAACATGGGTATGCAGATCATGGGCGGCTACGGCTACTCGATGGAGTTCGACATGCAGCGCCACTATCGCGATTGCCGCTCGTCCACCATCGCCGCGGGTTCCTCCCAAATTCAGCGCAACCTGATCGCCGGCCTCATGGGGCTGAAGGTACAATAGTTTACCAACGCTTTACCCTGTTCGATCCAATTCGCCTCGAATGCCGTGCATTTAACCGGGCCGTTACGCCCGGCCCATATATTCCCCTGGTAAGCGCGCAGGAGAAAAGCGCGCAAGGGCAGGCGTTGGGGTTGTTCATGCGTATCGTGGTCGTCGGTGGCGCGGGCTTTGTCGGCTCGGCCGTATCCAGGTTCCTGGTGTCGCAACGCGGCGCCACCGTGCTCGTCATCGATAAACTCACGCACGCGGCGAGCCTCGCCTCGCTCGAGTCCATTTCACGCAATCCGCGCTACGCCTTCCGCAAGGCCGACATCCGCGACCGCGAGCGCATCGCCGGCTTGATCCAGGCGTTCGCGCCCGACGCCATCGTCCATGCAGCCATCGAGAAGATCGCCGACGCCTGCATTGGCGGCGCGACTGAAGCAATCGAAACGAACCTGATCGGTACGTGGAGCCTGCTCGAGGCCGCCCGTGCATACTGGTCGACCCTGCCGCAGCCGCAGCGCGACCGGTTCCGTTTCCTCAGCGTCTCCAGCGCCGATGACGCAGCATCGCCCGCAACCGCGATCCGCACGGCCGCCGATCAGATGGTGCTGTCGTGGCACCGCGGCTACGGCTTGCCCACGATCGTCTCCAAGGCTGCCAGCACCTACGGCCCCTATCAATTCCCGAACGAAACCGTGCCGTCAGCGGTTCTTGCTGCGATGGAAGGTTCGGCCCAGGAAGCCGCCGCCACGCCGGCCCGCGAATGGCTCCATATCGACGACCACGTTCACGCTCTCGCGCTGATGCTCGAGAAGGGCATGCCGGGCGAAACCTACGCCGTCGCTGGCAATGGCCCAGCTACGACCGAGCAGATCGCAGCCCGCATCGCCAGCCTCGTCGAGCGACACCGCCCCCGCGACGCCGCCGCTTCGATCCGCGCACTCAAGGCCACTGCCGTCGCCGGCGAGGCGCAGCCGCTCACCGGCATCAAGGCCGTGTCCGAAGCGCTGCAACGCGATACCGGCTGGCGGGCCGAACATTCGATCGAGACCGGGCTCTCCAACACAGTGCGCTGGTATCTTGCCAATCCGGCCTGGTGGCAGCCTCTGCACGCCGCGCAGTCGGCCGACGACGCTTATGGGCTTCTCCGCATCGCCTGATTGCCGCATTTGTGGCCAATGCGCGCGCTACTGCTGTCGCCCTTGGTGGAGTGGTCAAATGCGCGCTTGGATGGCCCTGATTGCAGCTGTTGGCGGGCTGACGGCGACTGCCGTTCAGGCCGAGAGCAGCCGTAGCTGGATGCAGGAACCGCAGATCCGCGCGGAGCTGACCAATCTCAAGATCGCCGGCCTCTACCCCAGCAACATAGCCTGGAGCGAGCAGATCAAGGCCGACGGCACCACCGACTACGAGGAAGCGAACGAGCGGCGCCCGGGCACGTGGTCGATCGCCGGCGAGCTGTTCTGCTTCGTCTATGCGCTACCCCATCAGGGCGGCTGCTTCCGCATCGTGAAGCACAGCCCCAACTGCTACGAGCTTTATACCGCCAGCGTCGGCGGTCAGGCGCCCTCGCCACCACCGCCCGCTAGTCGCATGTCGTGGAACGGGCGCATGTGGCGCGACGGTGAGCGCGCGACCTGCGAGGACAAGATCATCTCCTGATCTGCCCCTCCTGATTTCACAACGCCAAAAACATTCCCGCTGCGGCCATGCGCCCCTGCATTGAGCCAACCTATCCCCGCGGCACGCGCGATGCGCTATAGCGTGACCCTGCCGGCGTAGGGGGAAGTTCGCATGCAGCGCACAAGCTGGATTATCCGCGATCGGTTTCGCGCCGATGCGCTGCAGCCGGCGGCGTGGGAGCGCCTCGCGGCCATTATCGGTATCGTCGCGCTCGGTGCCTCGGCTCTCGTCTGGGAGCTGACGGAGCCGGTGGAAATCCACGGCGCGGATATCCTGGCCATGGCCGGACCCAGCGACAATTCCCGCGCGACCGGCACAACCTCGCCGGCGCCGGGCGCTTCCACGCGCGCGGGCACCGAGATCTTGGCCGGCGCCTACTTCGGCACCTCGCACACGCACCCCAGCACCGTCACGATCAAGAACCCCGACCGCACCGATATGACGGTGCGGGACTTCCAATGGGAAGGAAAGCCCTTCAAGAGCCCGATCTACTACGGCGCCCGTGCCGTCGCCTGGCTGGACAACGCGCGCGTTGGCGCGATGTTGGACTTCACCCACGCCAAGGCGATCGCCCGCTTTGACGACATCGGCACCTTTACCGGCACGCACGAGGGCAAGCCGCTGCCGTCGAAAGCCAGGGTCGGCAACGTGTTTAAACACCTCGAATTCAGCCACGGCCACAACATGCTGACGGTCAACGCGCTGACCCGGCTCGGCCGTTTCGCGGTGCAGCCTTACGTCGGGGCCGGTGCCGGCATCTCGCTGCCGCATACCGAGGTTGCTTTCCGCACCGAGAACGGCCGCACGTACGAGTATCAGTACGCCGGTCTCGTCGGGCAAGCGCTGGCCGGCGTCGAGGTCAAGCTCGGCCGCGCCACGGTGTTCCTTGAATACAAGTTCACCTACGCGCCCTACGAAGTGCCGCTGTCGGGCGTCGTCAATGGCTGGTTGCTCGTCACCGACGTATGGCGCCAGCTCACGGCATGGGCGTCGGGTGAGATACCACCGGCGGGCAGATTATCCACGACGCTCATCACGCATCACGCGGTTGGCGGCGTTCTGGTGCGAGCAACACCCGCCATGGCGGGTCGTTGATCAGAACTTTCGCCCGGCCCGCAGGCTCACGCGCTCGTCGGCATCGGAAACGTCGGCCTCTGTGCTCTTCGAGGGCTCTGATGGCGTCTGGTTCCGCGCGGCCTGACGGGCTGCCGGATTGAGGCGGTCGCGGCAGAATTCCGCCAAGTGGTCGAGGAACACGCGCAGGCGCGGCATGGCGTGTTTGGCGTTGGCATAAACCGCCCAGATCGCCGACTCGCTGGCGAGTTCGTACTCCGGCATCACGCGGATCAGCCGGCCTGCGGCCAGATCTTCCATCACCGCGATCTCGGACGTGCGCAGCAGGCCCGTGCCCTGCAACGCAGCCATGTGCAGGAAGTCTCCGCTGTCGGAACCGAGCCGGCCATTGATCCGCCCCTCGGCTTCCTCGCCGCCGCGATAGAGCATCCAGCTTCGTAGGTCGCCGTGGATCAGCCCATGGTGCTTGGCGAGATCAGCCGGCCGCTGTGGTGCGCCGTGACGCTCGATGTAGCTCGGCGCCGCGACCAGTATTGTGCGGTCACCCGCCAGCCGTTTGGCTTTCAAGGTGCTGTCGGCCAGTGTACCCGCGCGGATCGCGGCGTCGTAGCCCTCGTCGTGCAGATTGGCGATGCGATCGGTGATGTCGACACAAACGTCGATTGCCGGATAGGCCTCGATGAAACCAACCAATGCGGGCAGCACGATCTGCCGCGAAAGGCTCGCAGGCGCCGAGATCTTGAGGCGGCCAGCCGGCGCGCAGGTATTGGCGCTGATTTCGTCTTGCGCGTGCTCCACCTCGAGCAAAATGCGCTCCACGCGCTGAAGGTACATCCGCCCCTCTTCGGTGAGGCGACTCGATCGTGTCGTGCGATCGATCAGGCGCACGCCGATCTCCTCTTCGAGCGATTGGATCCGCTTCGACACCGTGCCTGCCGAAACCCCAAGTTCCGTGGCGACCGCCGACAGATTATGAACGGCCGCCACGCGCGCGAAGATGCGAAGGTCTTTGATGTTCATCGGTTCTGGCTACTCGAGAGCTGGAGACGGAGTTGGAGGTTGAAGCGGGGGCTGCGTCCGGTGTGTCGATGACGGAACCCTTCTCAAGCCACATCAATTCGAGTCGATCTCCGCGGTCCCTCGTGGCGATACCGCGACCATCAGGACCGCGTATTGCACAGATCGAACCAGCGCAGCCGAACGGGGACCGCAGCCTACAACTCTCGCGTTCCCCTTGTTGTTGTAGACGTCGAGATCACAATGACTTTAGCCTATGTGACAGCTCTGTCACCCCCGTCTGACATTGGGTGTGAATTAACGCGCAATGCGCTTGCCCGGCGGCAACACGTGCGATTCGCGCGTTGACAATCAGTGTGCGGACCTATTGTCCGCAGCGTCAATTGTGTGCGGACCTGACGGCTTCAGAACCGCCGCAGCAGCCGCTCGATATAATCGAGCTCGAGCGTCGGACGTGCCGGATCGCTCAGCCTGCGGCGCAGCTCTTCGAGGATCTCGCGGGCGCGCTGCGAGTCTGCCTCGTCCGGCACCTTCACTGTGGTGCCGAGGTCGGGGCCTTCCGAGCGCTGCGGCCGGCCGAGCGGATCACGCGGCACCTCGCCGCCGGGCCCTTGACCAACGCGCGGCCCCATCTGCCGCATCATCTGCTCCGCCATCTCGCGTGCGCCTTGGCGTAGCTGCTCGAGCGCACGGCTCTGCTCGCGCTGCGCACCTTCGAGATCGCCGCGCTCGAGCGAGCGCTGCGCGTTCTCCATCGCCTCGGCCGCGCCGTCGAATTGGCCGGGCGCCTGTTGCCCGAACTTCTTCAAGCCATCGCGCATGCGGCCGAGATCCTCGCGCAACTGCCCTTGGCGCTGGCCGAGTTCACCCGGCGAGTTGCCCCGCCCTTGACCCTGCCCCTGTTGCTGGCCCTGACCCTGTCCCGGCTGCTGTCCCTGTTGTCCCTGTTGACCCTGTTGACCCTGTTGACCTTGTTGGCCTTGCTGACCTTGTTGGCCACGCTGCGCGTTAAAGGTGTCGTCCATCAGCTGCTGCTCGCGGCGGATGATGTCGCCCATCTGATCGAGCATCTGCATCATCTGCTGGCCTTGGCCGCGCTGCATCTGACCGGCCTGACCTTGGCCGCGCTGCAACCTGTCGAGCAGATCGCGAAGCTGGCTCAGCATTTCCTGCGCCGTCTCGCGCGAGCCATTGCGCATCATGTTCTCGAGCTGGTTCATCATCCGGTCGAGATCTTGCTGGCTCATCATCTGAGACGGATCCATCTGGCTCTGGTCCATCTCGGGCGCATCTTGGCCCTGTCGTGCCATCTCCTGGAGATACTCGTTGAGCGCCTGCCGCAATTCCTGCATCAGCCGCTGCAATTCCTCGTCCGGCGCGCCCTCTTGAAGCGCACGCGAAAGCTGATCCTGCAATTCACGCAGCCGTTGTTGTGCATCGCTCAGCGAGCGCCCGTCCTCGATCCGCAGCGCGATGTGCCAGAGCTGCTCCCTGACGCTGTGGAGGCCGACGCGCGTCGTGTCGCGGCGCAGGCGGTGATAGGCCGAGCGCAAGCCAAGATACACACTGCGGTCGGGGCTGAACTGGGCTGGTTCGTACGTCAGTGCATCGAGGCTGCGCAGTACGCGCGGGCGATAACGCGAATCCGTCGCCAGCAAGCGCCGCTGTTCGATCACCGCACGCGCCAGTGGCTGCCGGAATAGCCGCTCCGGCACCGACATCTCGATGGTTTGGCTACGACCAATGTTGCCGCCGTGGTCCTTGGCGACTAGTGTCAGCCGCGCCCGCCGGCCAGCCCACGGATGCGAAGCAAGCTCGTGGAAGCTGAACACTTCCGCGTCCTTGGCTCGGCTGCTCGGCATCTTGAGGGCAAGCACAGGGGGCCTTTCCTGTGGCCGGCGCGGCCCCTTAAGCTTCTGGTCCTCGCGCGCCCACGCGGTGCGCGGATCGCCTTGGTCCGGCTTCAGCAGTTCGAACTTCGCCTCAGCACTCGCGATGCCGTAGTCGTCCTCCATCTTGTAGAACGTCTTGATCGAACCGCGCCGCGAGATTTCGGGCGGGCGCGTCATGGTGATGCGTGGCGCCTGATCGGGGATGACGACGAACGTCCAGCGCGCCAACTCAGAGCTGCCGGCCATGGCGCGTACTTGCCCCGATTGCTTGATCGTGTAGCGCACTTCGAAGGCATCGGTGCCCTCGGTCGCGGCATTGGCGGCGGCGCGCACGGCCGTGCCAGCGTCCGGCTTGACGTCGAGCTCGACCTGAACCGCGCCCTTGCCGCTGGAGCGCGCAATGATGATGCTGTTTTCCGGCACTTCGAGCGGCTTGCCATCGGCGCCGGCAAGCAGGATGCCACCGCGCGCGCCATCCGCCAGCAGCAGCGGCGGTTTGGCCGTATAGGCCGGCGGCGTTACCCACGCGTCGAGACGGGCCTCTGCGGCGGTGATCGGCGGGCCGAACCGGAATGCGGCCGCAAGCCGGTCCTTGGCGCTGTCGCCGACAAGCCCGAGCAACGTCAGTACGCCCAGCAGAAGGGCGGCACGCACCGCGAAGGGATCGCGGCGTTCGGTGCGCGGCTGCGGCCGGCCAACCTGCAGACGGCGGATCTGGTCGGCGAGCCGCTTGCGATGCGCCTGCCAGATCGTGTTGGTAGTGGGATCCTCGCGATTGAGCGAGAGCGTGTCCTCGTAGGAGGTCGCGGGGCGATGCGGCACGCCGCTGCCCTTCTCCATCCCCCGGATCGCGTCAGCCCGCGTCGGCCATGGCGCACGCGTGGCAAACAGCACGGCGGCGGCGAGCGTGAGCCCAAAAGCCCCCAGCACCAGCTTGTGCGCGAGTGCCCCGAACAGGCCCCACACCCCCGCCAGCGAAGCGACCACGAACAGCGCCAGCAACCCGACCACGAGCCACAGCCGCGGCCACATGCTCTCCAGGAACATGGCAAGCCGGCTCATGCTGACCTTCTGCTCGAAGGCCTGCTGCTGCGGTGTACTGCGGGTCTCTATTTCAGCCATGACCCAATCCTAACCCGACACAAGCTGCTATTGGATCACCAAATGCCGGGATGCTCAAGTTTTTCAGGCCCGAACTGTCGGTAGCACACGAGTTGTCCGGTTCCAGTAGCACACGATATGTCCGGTAATCCGTGATCCTCTCAATGCGCAGCATTGGGGGGATTGGATGAGCCGGGCCAAGTGTGACGAGGACCGGAGAATGGAGAAGTTTCTGGACGTTT